>CAVYEU010000087.1:0-22332 GCA_963767415.1 uncultured Eubacteriales bacterium | reverse complement strand
TAAAATCTGCAAGTGTATCATCTTTTATTGCATTTCTAATATTTTTCATAAGATTTATTAAAAATCTTAAATTGTGCCATGTTGTAAGGCGAATTCCTAGGACTTCTTTCGCTTTTAAAAGGTGCCTTATGTATGCTTTTGAAAAGTTACGGCATGTATAACAATCACAGTTAGGATCAAGCGGGGAAAAGTCCTTTGCATATTTTGCATCTCTAATTATTATTCTCCCAGCACTAGTCATAACGGTTCCATTTCTGCCGATTCTTGTTGGCAGAACGCAGTCAAACATATCGATACCTTTAATTGTTCCTTCTATTAAATAGTCTGGACTGCCAACCCCCATCAGGTATCTAGGTTTACCTTTAGGCAAAATTGGTACTGTGATATCTAACATATCGTACATTAATTCCGCTGGTTCACCAACACTTAGACCGCCAATAGCATACCCTGGGAAGTCGAGATCAATTATTTGATTAGCACTCTCTATCCTAAGATCTTTATACATGCCACCCTGGATTATACCGAACAAAGATTGGTAATCAGTATTTTTGTGCGCTTTTTTACACTTTTTTGCCCACGCAGTTGTTATCTGGATTGATTTTTTTACATAGCTATATTCACTTGGGTAAGGGATACATTCATCAAAAGCCATAATGATATCAGAACCAAGCGCATTCTGTATTTCAATAGTTTTCTCTGGAGTAAAATGATGTTTTGAACCATCAATATGAGATCTAAATGTTACTCCGTCAAAGTCGAGATCTCTTAATGCACTCAGACTAAAGACCTGAAACCCACCACTGTCAGTAAGTATAGGTCTATTCCAGTTCATAAACTTGTGCAGTCCACCTGCCTCTTTTATAAGGTCATGACCTGGACGTATATACAAATGATAAGTGTTACTTAATATTATTTGTGCTTCTATCTCTTTCAATTCATCAGGAGACATGCCTTTAACAGTAGCTTGAGTTCCAACCGGCATAAATACAGGAGTATCGATAGTACCGTGGGGCGTATGTAAACGACCAAGTCTTGCGCCAGTTTGATTGCATACTTTAATCAGTTCGTATGAGATTGCCAAATTATTTCACTTCCTAAACTCATTTTTTTACATCGAAGGTTAGTATATATGAGTTTGAAAATATTTTCAAGAAAAAAGATTGGTCTTAAATCTGGTCGAACCTTTTTTAAAATAAAGAAGGAGTTATTTTTTAAATGTAGAATATATAATATTAAAGATAGTTATTTATATAAAAATCCCATGAAAACTTGTTTTCTTACAAACTTTTTTGTTCACATTTAAGTATATCAATGTCTAGCGAGTAGTCAGAACCCCCTTAAGTAAAGAATCAGAATTTCAAAAATAAAAGTTAAAAACAATTAAGACTAATGGATTTGAAAAAAAGTTTGTTTTTTATGCAACTTTGAGAAAGTAATATTTTCTATAAGAGGAGGCTAATAGTTATGAAGAAAATGTATTCTATCTATAAAAAAATAAGTTTTTTAAAGAATTTAAAAAGTTTTTGGGTTATGCTATTATTAACAATTATTGTAATAATAAGTCCTATTTTCAATCTTCAAATTTCTGGATTTTTGGGCTTACAGCTTATTTCATATGCTACTGATACTTTAAGCGGATCTTTGACAGCTGATAATGAATTTTATCTTTATATAAATAATTCAGATAGTTCAATTGGTAATCCAATAAATTTAAGTAATTCTGATGGCAATTTTAATCATGGTGATCAGTGGAATAAAGTATATAATCTTTCCACTTATCCACTTAATTCTTCCCAAACATACTATTTACATATTCAAGGAATTGATTGGGGAGGAAATCAAGGAGTTATTGGAAACTTCACTCTATCTGGATCAAATTTTGAATTCCAAAATGGAACTCAATCACTTACAACAAATACAACATATTGGACAGTTTATAGAGACGGATTTGGGGGAACAACTAGTCAAACCGCCGTTTCATCTACGTATACTAGTGCATGGTCCTCTACAACAAGTAACCTCTCTTTGTCAAGTACTAATTGGATATGGTCAAATTTTGGTAATGACGCAGGTTCAGCACAAAATTATTGTACACGATATTTTTCTGCTAAGATTAATTATGTAGGATCGACACCTACACCTACACCAACTCCAACTCCAACTCCTACACCAACTCCTACACCAACTCCAACTCCACCGCTTGTTCGTGAACCAACAAATGTAACAATAAATACTGTTCGTGGTACCAACCCAACTGTAATAATGACATGGTCCGGAACAAATTCTGATAGTTGTTCTGTCTATTGGTCAGCCACATTTAATAATTCTAATTTTATTCTCTATCCAAACTTAACATCAAGTACTACTTCATGTAGTGCTACTTTTACATCACAGAATGTATTTGGTACTAACCAAACACAGTGCTTTTTAATACATAATGATACCACAAATTCACCATACTTGCCAAACCCTGGAGGTACATCATATAATTATTCCGGTAATGAGCAGCCTATATCTTATATGATCAGATCTGCACCAACACTTAACCCAATATCTCCTGCTGATGTTTTAGCTTCTTCAGTAACATTAAGATGGAGTCCTCCTTCAGCATGGAGCCCTAGCAAATATAGAATATTAGTAAACACTGTATCAAATAATTGGAATAATCCTACTCAAAGTATTGATGTATCAAATCCAACAACAACAAGCTATCCTGTGACAAATTTATCACAATATACAAAATACTATTTTCTTCTATTAGCCTTAGATAGTACTAATGAATCAGTTGGTTCCCTTCAATCAACTACAACACTATACCCTCCAGCAGTACCAACCATATCAACTATACGTGGAACTAGTGCAGAAATAAACCTTTCTTGGTCTGGAACCGGTTCTGATAATTGTGAAATTTATCAATCTACAGGCAACTTCACAGATAGTAGCTATTCAGGAAATTCATTTAGTGCGGTACAAAGCTCAACAACTAGCACACAAATAACCACCACAGTTACACCAAATACTCCCAGTACTTTTTTAGTTTACGATATAGCCAAAAATTCTCCAATACAGTATACTGCATCAAATATCGGCTTTTATAATTGTCAGTCATGTGAAGCATCATGTACCTTAAGATCTGGTCCTACATTAAATACAATTCCAACTACCAGAGCATCATCATTAGCACCTTGGTCTTCGGTTAATCTAACTTGGACTCAACCTTCTTGGAGTCCTTCATCATATATTATATATATCATAAGAAAAAGTGATTCATCTACACCTACACAAAATGATTGGAATTCTTCAAGTTTTACTTCAATATCTGCAAGTAACAACCAAGCTACCTTAACTAATACTAACTTTATAAAAATAACAAATGTAGGTACTAATACTTCACTTACTATTAACAGTCTAAGTCAGGATGAATATTATAACTTCCTTGTTGTTGCAGTAGATTCAAGTAATAATGAATCCGTAGGGTCATCTCAGCCACCAATAATAATAAGAAGTGCTCCTACATTATCTGCAATTCCAACTACCAGATCATTATCAGGGTCTTTGGTTAATTTAACTTGGACTAAGCCTTCTTCTTGGAATCCTTCATCATATATTATATATATCATAAGAAAAAGTGATTCATCTACACCTACACAAAATGACTGGACTTCTTCAAATTTTACTTAAATATCTGCAAGTAACAACCAAGCTACCCTAACTGATACTGACTTTATACAAATAACAAATGTGGGTACCAGTAATTCACTTACTATTACCAGTCTAAGTCAAGATAAATACTATAACTTCCTTGTTGTTGCATCAGATGGAACTTATGAATCCATAGGATCAACTCAACCAACAATAATATTAAGAAGCGCTCCAACAATAAACTCTATACTAACCTATAGATCGACAGCCTCTAATGGTTCAATTGCATTAAGTTGGACTGCACCTTCTTGGGGAACTCCCAACGGATATAGAATATATTTCTTACAAACAAATACTCCTCCTTTAGGTAGTGCTTGGAATCAATCTACAATTGCTTATAATTCAAGCAGTTCAAACCCTGGAACTAGTTTGACAGAAATAAATTCAAATTTAATATCAGGTACTACATATATTATTAACGGTTTAACCCTTGACCATGCTTACCAATTTCTTATTGTTGCATTAGATTCAAGTAATAATGAATCAGTAGGAGCACTTCAAGCAAAGGAAGTAAGAAGTGGTCCTACATTAAGTCCAGTATATTTAAATTATTCACAAGCAACTACATCAGTCACTCTAAGTTGGTCTGCACCTCAGAATTGGAATCCAACATCATATAATATATATATATTAAAGGAGGATAATACGCCCTCAGCAGCTGACTGGAACCCAAGTACAATTGTAACTAGTACGGGAACAATAAGTGAAACTGAAACTAATCTTATAAAGATAAATATGCCTTCAGCAAGCTTACCATCAAGTGGATTATTATTTACTACTATAAGTGGATTTTCATCAGATGCAGCAATATATCAATTTCTTCTTGTAGCAAACGATGGTTCTGATGATTCAATGGGTTCAAGCCAGTCACAACTTATTCTGGGTTCTCCATTAAATTCAATTGAAGAAAATATAATAACCGATAATTATGTTACCTTAAACTGGGTACCTCCAATCTGGGGTGATGATTCAACAACATATATTATTTATATGCTACAAAGCACCACATTACCTACTTCAAATGAATGGAACAATATAACAACCCCACTTAATTTGGCTCAGACTCCTTCTACTTTGACTTTTTCTAGCGCATCAAAGGTATATGTCGGTGCAAATAAAACAGTCACAATAAATAATGTTAATATAAAAAATACTTGCTATTTTAGAATTGTTGCACGTTATAATTATAATGGAACTACTATCGAATCGGCAGGTTTATTAAAATCTAATATAGCAAAACCAAGATTCTTATATGTAGACAATATACGAAACAATCAGGTAAGACTTAATTGGACTAGACCAGAGTATATAAGAAATGGAATACAATACGTAGTTTATGCTGCGTTAAGTACTGCCCCAAGTATTATACCAAGAAATATAGCAAATATGATCCCTGTAAATGAATCTACTTTTGCTTTTGACCAGGAAACCCCACAATCACAGTATACACAAGAAATTGATGTTGATCCAGGTATCGATATATACAATGTATACGTAAATAATCTAGAACCAAATCAAACATATTATTTTTCAGTACTTGCAACAGATGGCTTCTCAGATTCAGCATATATTGATTGTAATGTAACCACTCTGCCTGCAAAAAATTATGTACCTTATAATGTTAGAGTTACTACTGTTCGTGGTGATCCTAATTATAAAATTAGTGTTGATTTTACTGGCATTGCCTGTAGACAACATCAGGTTTTTGATTATAATTGTGGCAGTAAGCCAATTGATCATTCCGATTCAATTAGTTATACCAATATAGGTAACGCTACTAACGTTAATTCAGGCTATTACATAAATACTAATTATCAAGAATACTATAATTTTAATAATATTATAGATAATTGCAACGGAAATTATTTTCTATTTCTCGCTTACAACTCCGATAAAGATACACCCCATGAAATACAAAATAATCCCTGTACCTTTGATGCAAACGCAAGATCATGGATAATATATAGACCTTGTAAAGGACCAGAGAATCTATCTGACCCTAATACAGCAACTACTGTAACACTATCGTGGGACATACCTTCAAATTGGGCTGATGAAATTACACAATATAAAGTCTATATGCTCCAGTATCCTAGTTCTATAACTCCTCAGGAATCTGATTGGAATCCATATAATATTAAAGAGGTATCATATTCAAACGGAACAATAAACTTTAATAGTTCTCACTCAGATACTCCGTTATTAAAATGTGCTAGCGTAAGAAACTCTAGAAGTGTTCTAATAAAGAATCTTAACCGCACTGCTTATAATTACAGTTTTGCTGTAGTTGCTATAACATACTCTAATCCATCAAATGGAATTGCGGAGGAGTCATTTTCTTCGAATATAAATTTATCTTGTCTTTCGGGACCACAATTGTCCTCTGAATATTTAAATTCAGCATTACCCGGTAACTTCAATTTTGATTATTTAAATACTAATATTCCTGAACCCAATATTAGCGCCAGTTCTTGGTTTGGAACAGATACAATGCAATTGGATCAAATAACATTAGACCAAAAACTACCCCTAGTTTTAACGATAGATGCTAGTAATCCATATTCAGATTCTTCACCAACAGTATTCAATATGGATAGTGCCGAAATCAAGATTAATAGATGCTTGACAATAGGTGCCTCACCTTCTGATCTTCAAAACTTGCAACTAATCGATTTATCTTCGGCGGGTATAAAAGTAGTTTATAAAAAACGGGTACAAATGGATGATGGCTCTATACAGTATCAATATGTCGTATTACAACAGGATAGTCGTTCTTCAGGTAATGTAGATTCATTAGCACCTGGCACATTTAGCATTAAACCATTTTTCTCGCTTATAACTTTACAAAAAATCGATTTAGATAATATTACGCCAAATGAAATAGACTCTGAGGTCGGTCAAAATGATAACTATCGTATTCTAATCAAGCCTGAAAACAATAATGATCAGATCAAAGATATATATATAGTTGTCAATAATCTCCTTGGTACTACGGACAGTATGACTTCTACAAACACCGGTATGTCCCAGGATAGGGTTTTGAGATTAGATGCTAATAATTCAAATCGATTAGACTTTGATTCAAACGTATATTTAGATACAAAAATTTATATTAATAAAGGTAATAGTAATAATAAATATACTTTAGAATCAGGATCTACTGACACTTTGATCAGCGTACCAATTTCTCAGGGAGATTATGATTATTCAAATAGTCAAAGCTTAGATCCAACCAGAACAAATCTTGATGTAACTCTAAATATAAATAAAGATCTAGTAAATAATTAGGTAAAGGAGGGTTTATCATGAGTAAGACTATAAAAAAAGGGTTATCAATTTCTTTAGTTTGCTGCTTAATTATTACTTTTCTAGTTTTTGATATAGTTCCGGTTAATGTCAACAACCCTAATACGATATATGCAGATACAAATAATCTTATCCATAATTGGAGGCTTAATGATGGTAGCACAAGCACTGCACAGGACTTAGCAGATGGCAATTATCCACTTTCTTTATATAATACAACATGGATATATGATGGCTTGGTTTGTGGTAAAGTATTGAGTTTTAACGGAACAAATAGTTATGCATTTGCGACCAATTATACAAAACCGACTACGACAGCAACATATTCTGCGTGGGTATATGCGACTAGTACTTCTAATAATTTTGCTACAATTATAGGAAATTGGGGTGACACTATTTGTGGTCAAATACATCTAGATCTGGCGGGAACTCCGAAGCATCTGAATGTTGACATAACTGATAATTCAAATGGGGCAAATGTAAATTGCTCTGATTTTACTCCTTTTTCAACAAATCAATGGGTTCACGTAGCTGTTGTAGCAGATGGATCTTATATACGGTTATATAAAAATGGAACACAAGTCGCAAGTGTAACTTATAGCGGTACATTAAAAACATCTTTTAAGCCATTAGGAATAGGCGTTAAGCTTAATGATGCAGGGACTGGTTCTAGTACTGTAAATCCAGGATATTGGGATGGCGAAATTGCAGATGTAAGAGTATATAGCAGGGCACTGTCAAGTACTGAAATTGCAAATATGGCTTGTAACTATCAATTAACTGGGGCATTAATTAGTAACTGGACTTGCAAAGCCTATTTTGGTACAGAAACATTTAGAATAAGCAACATTGCATTAGGACAACCTTTGCCGTTATATATAGAAATGACTAATAATAATAATGACGCCAATTATTATGAGACATTTCCAAATGTTATTTTAGATCGGTATATGGAGTTTAGTTCAAACTCAAATAGTAATATAAATTTTGAAAAAGAAGATATCAATAACCCGTTTAAACTCAGCTTTGGAAATAACATAGCTGTAAAATATTTAACTATCCCTACAAACTCAGACGATTTTGTAAATAGCTATACGAAGCTTAAAAAATTAAACAGCTCACAAATAAGAGGTATGAAGCCTGGCTATTTTTCAGTAACTTCGCCAACTGCTTCTAGCATATTTATTAAAACTATTCCGTTGGATGCTAATACCTTCCAAACAAATTATAAGATAGCTGATATGTCATCTATTAGAACGAATAAAGTAATTATTGTCATCCCAAATATCATGGCCGGTACAAAAGGATTACCAAGTTCTTATTATAGCTTAATCAATAAAAAATCTGTAGCATTTCCAATTATTAATCTTAATGGGGTTAACCAGTTCCCGTCAAATGATATAGCTGATTATCCAACTGCATATATAAGTATGGATGTTAAGTTCCAATTAAGAAATAATATACCTGTGCCTCAGACACTAACATCAAAAATACTTACATACTCAGATATACCACTTAGTACCCTAAATCTATCTTCCTTAGCTGATCCAAACACTTAGGAACAGCTAAACAATAAATTTAAAATTGGTACTTTTCGCAAGATTCTATTGTCTGCTCAATCAGACTCATTATAGTCATTGGGCCAACACCGCCTGGTACAGGGGTATAAGCACTGCATTTAATGATTGCGTTTTCAAGGTCTATGTCTCCAACATTACCAGCATTATACCCTGCATCGACTAATACCACTCCGTCCTTTACCCAATCTGCTTGAATAAATTTAGGAATGCCGACAGCACCAATGATTATGTCGGCATTCCTTGTTATTTTAGGTAGATCCCGAGTTTTTGAATGACATATGGTTACTGTTGCATTTTCGTTTAACAACATCATTGCAATTGGTTTACCTAATATGGGGCTTCTACCGACAACTACAACCTCTTTCCCTTCGATTTCTATATTGTAATGTTTAAGTAATCTCATTATTGCATATGGAGTAGCACTCTTGTAAGAATCAAGCTGCATAGCCATCCTTCCAAATGTCCAGGTATTTACACCATCAACATCCTTCCTAATATCGATCTTAGAAAAGCATTTTTGTTCATCAATTTGTTTAGGTACTGGGTGTTGTAAAAGAATCCCGTTCACTAAATCATTAGCATTCATTTCCTTAATTTTCGTGATTAACTCTTCAGTTGTAGTGCTTTGAGATAACTCAATCTTTAATGACTCAATACCTACTCTATTGCAAGCATTACTCTTCATTTTGACATATGTAATAGATGAAGGATTATCTCCTACTAATATAGTCGCTAATATAGGCGTTTTACCAGATTTTTGGATCAATTTTTGAACCCTTACTTTCAATTCTTCTTCAATCTGACGTGCTAAAATTTTACCGTCTAAAACAATCGGCATAAACTACCTCCAAATATCTATTTATTTATTATTTAATTATATTATAATATTTAAAGAATGCTATAATAAATAGAAAAAAGTCGGAATTAGGATATTACGTAAACAATATAAAAGGAAGGTGAATAATTTGTTTATTTCAGACGCACTTAAGGCAAATATTAAGGATCATTTAGAAATTGGTGGAGTCGACTCTCTTGACCTTGCTAGTATATATGGTACACCTCTATATGTAATGAATGAAGAAGTGATCAGAAAAAACTGTAGGGTTTATAAAAATGCTTTAGATAAATATTATGATGGCTTTGGTCTGATCCTATATGCCAGTAAAGCATTTTCATGTAAAGCAATTTGCAAAATCGTAGATGAGGAAGGGTTAGGGGTTGATGTTGTTTCTGGAGGAGAGTTGTATACCGCAAAAAGTTCTGGGTTTCCAATGGACAAAGTATACTTTCATGGAAATAATAAGACAAAAGAAGAGCTTGAACTAGCTATTGATAATAACATTAAAAGAATAATAGTTGACAATAAAGAAGAGCTTTTTAATATTAACGAAATATCAAAATTAAAAGGCAAAATATCTAATATATCTTTTAGAATAAAGCCTGGAATAGATGCACATACGCATAATTTCATAAAAACAGGACAGATAGATTCAAAGTTTGGCTTGGCATTAGAAAATAACGAAGCTTATGGAGTACTAAAAATCGCATCTACCCTTGAAAATGTTAAAGTTGTTGGGCTTCATTGCCACATTGGATCACAGATCTTCGATCTGCCGCCATTTGAGCTTGCAGCAAAAGTAATGCTGGAATTTATAACTCAAGTTAAAAAGGATTTAGGCATAGAAATACAAGAATTAAACTTAGGTGGCGGATTTGGAATACGATATACCACTTCTGACGATCCGATTGAATTTGATCATTATATTGAATCAATATCTAAGGTTGTAAAAGAAACCTGCTCAAAAAACAATATTAAACTGCCATACATTGTAATGGAACCCGGCAGATCAATTGTTGGAGAATCAGGTGTGACTATATATACTGTTGGATCAGTAAAAAACATCCCAGGTGTTAGAACTTATGTGTCAGTTGACGGTGGCATGACTGATAACCCCAGATATGCATTATACGCAGCTAAGTATTCTGCAGTTTTAGCAAACCGGGTAAACGATGAAAAAACAGAGGTTGTAACTATTGCAGGCAAGTGTTGCGAATCAGGTGATATTCTTATTAAAGATATAAAAATGCCAAAGATAAATTCTAAAGATTATATCGCTATATTTACAACTGGAGCATATAATTATTCAATGGCAAGTAATTATAATAGGATTCCAAGACCACCGGTTGTTTTGGCTAGCAATGGAAAGCATAAATTAATTATAAAAAGAGAGACATATGATGATATTATTAAAAATGATCTAGATTATTAGGAATAGTAAAAGGAGACAAAAAATGCTTCGAAATTATGACATAAATATATTGATCTATTTGATACCAGTAGTATTAATATCGCTTACAATACATGAATTTTCTCATGGATTTGTTTCTTATATCTTCGGTGATCCTACAGCAAAGCAAGAAGGAAGATTGACACTAAATCCATTCAAACATCTTGATCTATTCGGTTCTTTTATGTTTTTAATCAGCAGTTTTGGATGGGCAAAACCTGTTCCTATTAACCCGAACTATTACCAAAACAAAAAAACCGGAACAATTATAGTCAGTCTCGCAGGTCCAGTATCCAATTTATTATTAGCTGTTTTATCTTCTATTCCTTTATATTATATACAAATAAAGTATGAAATAGATTCATCCTCATCTTTTGGATTTACATCAAACCCAGTTATGATTTTATATAATTTATTTTCCTTGCTTTATATTATAAATGTTAATTTAGCAGTATTTAATCTAATTCCAATTCCGCCATTAGATGGATCAAAGATTTTTGCGGGGATATTACCAGCAAAATACTATTTTTATATTGTTGAAAATCAACAAATAACAAGTATATTATTTCTAGTAGTATTTTTTATGTTTCCATCAGTTTTAAATTTTATTCTTACACCTATAACTGAAGGAATTCACTATGTAATATATAAAACAATAGGTAGTTTAATGATTAGTATTTTTACAAACGTTAATCATGCCTATATTAATATGAGGTTATAATTGTGGAAAGTATTTTGTCAAAAGCATGTAAGATAAAAATACAGAATTTTGAAGGTCCTTTTGATTTACTATTTCACTTGGTTGAAAAAAATCAGATGAATATTTATGATATACGCGTGAATGAAATAACTGATCAATATATAGATTATTTATTTGCTATGCAAGAATTGGATCTAGAAATCGCAAGTGAGTTCTTGATCCTTGCATCAAGTCTTTTACATATAAAATCTCGGCTATTGTTGCCTATTGGGAAGAAAGAACAAATAAATGATAGTGAGGGGGGAATCGATCCACGCGAAGAGCTTATAATTAAGCTTGTAGAGTACAAAAAATACAAAGAATTTTCAAGTGTTCTGAAAATCAATAAGGAGCTTTATGAAGGAATGTATTATAAAGAGTTTGAAAAAATAAAATTTAAATGGGTCTATCCTCCCTTATCGCTTTCGCCAGAGATTATCAGGCTTCATTACTTAAACATACTGGAGCGTAATAAGAGTAAACAAAATAATACGACAAATCAGATTACGCATATTTTACAAAAGGAAAAGGTCTCATTAAGAAGTAAAATTAAGGATATTTGTAAAGAATTACTGAAAAGAATAGTATTTAAGTTTTCTGACATGTTTTCATTATCTGAGAAGTCTAAACTTGAAGTGATTACAGGTTTTCTTGCAATACTAGAGCTATCTAAATTAAAAAAAGTAAAAATAACTCAAAAAAAATTATTTTCAGACATTTTAGTATATAAGAATAATATTAATGAAAACATGTTAGATGAGGGGAAAATATGCTAGAACTCATAGATTGTGAAAAAATTTCAAAGCAAATAGATGAAAAGGAAATAGAAGCAACAATAGAAGCTATGCTTTTTGCATATGGAGAAAAGCTTACGCTAATAAGAATCTCAGAAATACTTGGAATTAATAAAAATATATTAAAACCAATAATTGATGATATGATCCTCCGTTATAAAAATTCTTTACGGGGTATTATGATAAGGGAAATAAGTGATGGGTATCAATTGTGCAGCAAGCCTGAATACCATAAATATATAAAAAATTTATTTGAACAAAAACAAAAGCAAAGCCTATCCTCTGCTGCATTAGAGGCATTAGCAATAATTGCATATAACCAGCCTATAACGAGGACAAAGATTGAAAGCATTCGTGGTGTAGATTCAGACAGTGCTGTTAGCAAACTTCTAGAAAGAAATCTAATAAAAGAAGCAGGTAGACTAGAAACACCGGGCAAATCAATTGTTTATGAAACAACAGAAGAATTCCTAAGGTGTTTTGGTTTTAAGTCTTGCAGCGAGTTACCTCAGATTTGAAGGTTAGAAGTTTTTGTATAACAATCATTCAAGTGGAAATAATTACTAAAGAGGTGATTTTATGATCAGCTTTTTAGTAATTATTTTTATTATCGTTTTTTTAGTCGTTTTAGTATTAATGATGAACATTAAAATATTAGTAAAAGAGAATATTATGGATTTTCATGATACACTTGAAATATACGTCTATATTTTCAATAACCTCCAGATATTTTGTAAATCTCTTTCAATTTTATCCTATATAAAACAGATTTTTGACTTAACACTATATTCCGAAGAGAATATCCAGTTACATAAACATATATTAACCCAAATAAAAGATATAAAAATTAAATTTAAAGAGTATTCAAATATTTTTAAATATATATTAAATAACATATCTTTAAAATCAATTGATCTAAGTATTAACTATGGACTTATTAACCCTTGCCATAACATAGTATTAGTAGCTTTTTCATATTCTACTTTAGGTATAATCTTTTCATATTTAATAAATAAATATGAATTTATATTCAATAAAAAAATCGCAATTACATCGTATCAAAATAAATCATCCTTTGAACTATATTCAGAGTGTATAATTTCCATTAAACTTGTACATATTATATTTATAATACATAAATATTTAATAAATAAAAGGGCTGGTGATTGATATGGAACAACATCCAATAGAGGGTTTAATGAAAACAGCTATGCAAAACATTAAAGAAATGGTTGATGTAAATACAATAGTTGGTGATCCAGTACAAACTCCAGATGGGACAGTAATTATACCAATATCTAAAGTATCATTTGGATTTGCAGCAGGTGGTGGGGATTTTAAAAGCAAAGAAGAATCAAATAATCAATTGGGTGATACTCAAAAAGGTAATAATGATACTGATAGCTCAAAGAAAAATTCATATCCATTTGCAGGAGGAAGCGGTGCTTTTATAAATATTAATCCTATAGCATTTATGATTGTTGGCCTAAATCAGATTAAGTTATTGCCAGTAACAATTAATTCGTCTTTAGACAGAGTCTTAGATTTGATCCCGAATATTTTTGATAAGGTAAATGAAAGTATGAAAAAGAAAACTTGTGTTAAAACTGATATAAGACCAGCTTCTTCCTCCACCATAAGGCGCTTGGAAGATTTAGATGAATAAGTTAAGTAGCCCAATTCAAAGTCTAAGAGGACTTAGATTTAACAGCTGAATTAGTAATAAAAAGACAGTACCATTAATAGCACTGTCTTTTTATTACTAATTATGTATACTAAATATTCTTATTGCAAATACTTGCTAGATATTTTCTTCATAAAGTTAAATATAATACATTGGATTTCCAACTTCATTTGCTTTTCGGTATTTTTCTGCCAAATCTTCAAGTGTCACTGAATCAACAAGTTCATTAAGGCACTTATTCATTTTATCCCATACATATAAGCGTATGCACTGCTGTATACTTGTTTCAGGTTCACTTTTATTTTTCGAGTCTTCATCTATCACAGTGAGTCTTCCTTCTAAAACTCTCAAGATATTTCCTATTTTTATCATATTGGGACTTTCAGATAGAATATATCCTCCCTGGGCACCTTTGACGCTTTTAACAAGATCTGCTTTTCTCAATATTGAAAAAACCTGTTCAAGGTAATTCATTGATATTTCCTGCCGTTTAGCTATACTATATAATGCAACATGTTCGCCTTTTGAATGCACAGCCAAATCAACCATTGCTCTAAGTCCATATCTTCCCTTAGTAGAAAACTTCATCTATATCACCTCAATATCCAAACTATTCCTATAAGATTTATATTACTATGAATTATTTAGCTTGTCAATAAATCCTTAATCTATATTTTATAATTGAAATTTTTTAATTAGCGTGGCAAGTCCTCTCGTAATATCTATCAATACTTTTGAAGATATTGATGTCTTATCATTTTTTTCTACTGCTTCTAAGCTTGAGCTAGTTAATTCATGTATGTTTGAAGATATTTGTAATGCACTATTATTGGATGATTTGGATATTCTTGATATATCATTTGTTCGATTTTTTATATAGAATTACTCATGATTTAAATATTCGACATTCAAATTTAAAATCTTTCAGAGTTTTAATTTTTTTTTTAAATATAATATTCTAAACCATTATTTTGATAATAAAGATTATTATAATTCTCTATAAGGTTCTCAATTGTTACAGAATTTACAAAATCGTTTAAGCTATGCATAATATTTTCCCATAATTCCCGTGTTATGCAATTTTCATATCTGTTACAGGGATTTTTTGTACCTTCAATAACACATTCCACAGGAGCTAATGGACCCTCCAGAGCATTTAATATATCTCCAACCGTTATCTTTGAAAGTTCTTTTGCAAGAAAATATCCTCCTTGTGCACCTCTTATACTTTTAACAATTTCTGCCCGCCTTAATATAAGAAAAATCTGCAATATATAAGCTTCAGATATCCCGCATCTTTCTGAAATGCTCTTTAGACTAACATGCCCTCCAAATGAATGTATAGCTAAGTCAAGTAGTGCTTCTAAACCATATTTCCCTTTTGTAGAAATTTTCATATTTCAACTCCTTTAAAGTTATTATGTATTTGACATTACAATAAGTTCTTCTAAAATAACAGGAACCTCAACTATGTTATCGTCCCCACTAAAATGCCACTTGTTTTTCTTTATTATTAGTTTTGCGTTTAATTCTTCTTGTAGTTTTTTCCCAGTTTGCAACGGTACAATTATATCATTATCAGAATAAATAGTTATAATTATCTCCATTATTATGATAAATTTAAGAATAAATCAGTTGATAGATACCTTTCTCCTGTATCAGGTAATATCACAACTATAACTTTCCCTTTATTTTCAGGCTTTTTTGCAATCTGAGCTGCAGCAAAGACTGCTGCTCCGGAAGATATGCCTACCAATAGACCTTCTGTTTTTGCTAAAGCTTTCGAAGTTTCAAATGCCTCTTCATTCTTAACTTTAAATATTTCATCAATTATTGATTTATTTAAAACATCTGGAACAAAACCTGCACCTATACCTTGAATTTTATGAGAACCAAGTTTTCCTCCTGATAACACTGGAGAATCATTAGGTTCTACAGCTATTATTTGTATACTAGGTTTTTTTCCCTTTAAGACTTCACCTACTCCTGTTATTGTTCCTCCTGTTCCAACACCAGCAATAAATATATCGATATTTCCATCTGTATCCTTCCATATCTCTTGGGCAGTTGTTTTTCTATGAATTTCTGGATTCGACAAATTTTTAAATTGCTGTGGCAAGTATGAATTAGGAGTATTTTGTGAAAGCTCTTCTGCTTTTTTTATAGCACCTTTCATACCTTCACTTCCAGGAGTAAGAATTAACTCGGCACCTAAAGCTTTTAGTAAATTTCTTCTTTCTATACTCATAGTTTCAGGCATTGTAAGAATTAACTTATAGCCTTTTGAAGCTGCTACAAACGCAAGAGCTATTCCTGTATTTCCGCTTGTAGGTTCTATTATTATAGTATCTTTATTAATTAAACCTTTTTCTTCTGCATCTTTAATCATTGCATATCCAATTCTATCTTTCACACTTCCAGCTGGGTTAAAATACTCTAATTTAGCTAGTATCTTTGCTTCAAGATTATTATAGGAATTATAGTTTGAGAGTTCCAATAAGGGTGTATTACCAATCAGATCAGTTAAATTTCTTGCTATTTTACTCATAATAATTACCTCCATTTTTAATATATTTTATATTTCCATACTATTCCGATATGCTTTACGATAATTTAATTATATGCTATTTAGATTCTAAATGTCAATATATTATTTAGTATTCCGATATGAATACTATGATATAATTGCATAGAATTATATATAAAACATAGGCTCATATCGTGTTTTAGACTGATGAAAATTTCTTGATAAAACAAACGCTTGATCTGTTAAAAGAGGTAAAAAAAATGGACGTAAAGGCAGACGTAATAGACTTAAAGGGGCAAGAGGAATCAGTCTAAAACACGATATGAGCCTTCTTATCTATCGGCAGAATAACAGTAAAGATACTTCCTTTGCCGTATTGACTTTCAACAAATATACTACCATTTAATAGGTCCACAATCTTTTTTACTATTGATAGTCCCAGACCACTTCCTTTATTTGAATATTCTCTTGACTTATCAGTCTTGTAAAACCGTTCAAAAATATGACAAATATCATCTTCAGAGATTCCAATGCCAGAATCGGTAATTGATACTTTGATTTGGGTATTTGTTATAGCCATATCAATAGAAATATTACCCTTTTGGGGAGTAAATTTGATGCTATTTTGAAGAATATTAATTAAAACTTGGTTAATTAAGTCAATGTCTGATGAAATTGTACATTCTTGTATATTTACAATTAATTCAATTTCTTTTTTTGACCATTGTGGCTCCATAGTAATAACAATATCTTTTATAAGCTTGTCTAGCCTAAATTCTTTGTTATTTGTAATCGTTGTTCCAGAATCTAGAGAGGCAAGCTTAAGCATATTTTCACTTAAACGAGAAAGTCGTATACTTTCAGCTTCTATAATGTCAATATAATGATCCTTTTCACTTTTCGTTAGTTCGTCATTTCTAAGAGCTTGAGTAAATCCACGAATCGAAGTCAATGGAGATTGAATTTCATGAGAAACATTTGAAACAAATTCTTGTCTCATTTTATCCATTTTGTTTAGTTCTTTTGCAACAGTATTGACACTTTCAATAACATTGTTGAAGAATCCACGTGAATCTTGATTTAAATCAACTGAAACATTAAATTCACCTTTAGATATATTGTCAAGAACATTTAGTACAGATTTTACAATCTCAGATGATTGCGTCCTTTTTTTAGAAGTCAGTCCTGCCATTATTAATATTGCAATAATAAAACCAATGAAAAAATTGAACACATCGTTGATAAAACTGGATGGGTAAATATTAATATGTGTATATATTAAGCTGGTCAAAAAACAAGCACAGCGATAACTAATCATATACAAAAAGAAGAATAGTAGCAGATAAAATAAAGGAGTCATTTTTTTAATTATTGTATGCAAAATATTATTTATTTTCATTTTACCTCCAAACGATATCCTAATCCTCTTATTGTTTTTATTCTAAATGAATAAGTTTCTTCCGGAAATCTTTCCCTTAATCTGTTTATATGGACATCTAAAGTTCTTTCATTTCCATCAAAGTCATATCCCCAAATATCTTCTAAAAGTTGGTCTCGCAAAAAAGTTCTTCCTATAGATGTTGCAAGTTTGAACAATAGTTCAAATTCCTTAAGTGGTAAAGTGATGTTGCTGTTTCCTATTTGAACTTCAAAAGTATTACGATTCATAGTTAAATCACCAATTTGAACCACTTGAGAAATGGAAATATGATACCTTTTCAAAAGTGCTTTTACTCGTACAACAAGTTCAATCGGATCAAAGGGTTTGACCAAATAATCATCTGTTCCAAGACCGAATCCTCTGACCTTATCTGAAATTTCCCCCTTCGCAGTTAGCATCAGTAAAGGATAATCATAATATTTTCTGATTTCTGAACATAATTGCCAACCATCAACACGGGGCATCATTATGTCTAGAATAACCATATCTACTTTCGTACTCTCAAGTTTTTGCATAGCATCTTGTCCATCGGAGGCCTCCACAGTATCAAACCCCTCATTTTCAAGTAACAATTTTACCAATTCTCTAATATTGGGATCATCATCAACTATCAATATTTTATTCATAACTTAGAACCTTTTACCTTTCATATAAACTTTATCTATACACTATTATACAAAAAAGTTTGTAACAAAAATATACAAATCACCCAAAATCATTTATTAGCCATTCTTGATCTAGCCGCTTTAACCGAAGAAAAATCAGCTTTTTCAAATTTTTTTACACAAAGAAACGTAAACAATAGACACGTAGCAAGAATAAATAATAGTTCAAAATACGGTTGTATAATAGTGTTTCCTACTTTTATAATTACACCAGAGTTTATAAGTGTCTGCATCGAAGTATTTTCCATTTGAAGGCTTACATATCTGAATAACGAAGTAATATATGTTAGAGGATTCAAATACATTAGTACCTTAACGAAATCTGGCATAATTACAGTAGGTATTAATGCACCGGAAAGTAGTGTTATTGGAAGAGGAAGTATTGAGGTTAATAGTTGAAATGAAGTCGATGAGTTGGTTATAACTGCAAGGTAAAGACCCATAGCTGAAAAAGTTAACGCTACAAAAACCATTATTATTAACATTTCAATAAAATGCAATATGTCAACATGAAGTCCTAAAAACATTCCCATAACCATTATTACAAGTCCTTGCAAAACAGCAATTATAGTGGATGATAAAATCTGTCCAGCAGCTATTTGCAGCCTGCTAATTGGCGCAACGATAACCTCTTTCATGTAACCGCTTGCCAGATCATCCAATATGTTCATTGAACCGTTTAAAGCGCTTTGAAATATATTCATTACAATTATTCCGGTTATTAGATAGCTATATGGCTGTTTTATTGCTGTTATTCCGGATAAATTTGATTTCATCAAAAATGAAAACATTATTAAAAAGAGAAACGACATCATAAAAGTCATAATTAGTCTTAGCTTATCCCTTGAAAGAATTATAAGATTTCTTAAGATAATAGAATTTATAGTACGCATCATAATCTAATCTCCTTTCCTGTAATATTTAGAAATACATCATTTAAAGTTCCTCTATTGATTTCAATGTCTTTAATATAAGATTGATTAGCAGAAATGAACTTAAAAATACTATCGATTTTAGGTGAAAATACTTGCAACTTATTTTCCTTAATCTCATATTTCAAATCATTTTGATTTAAGAATTTTATTGTAATTTCTTTTGCTGACTCACTTTCGTTTGAATCACACAAAGTTACATTCATTATTGTTGTGGCATATTGCTTTTTTAAATTTTCAGGTGTATCAAAAGCAACTATTTTACCATGATCTATAATAGCAACTTTATCACAGATTTCTGCTTCATCCATATAATGTGTTGTAAGGAAAATAGTGATATTTTTTTCTTTTTGGAGCTTTTTTATATACTCCCAAATATTAGCTCTTGTCTGAGGATCAAGTCCAGTAGTTGGTTCATCGAGAAATAGTACTTTAGGGAAATGAACAAGTCCTCTTGCAATCTCAACTCTTCGTTTCATTCCCCCAGAAAGACTGCTTACCAAAGCATTGCGCCATTTAGTCAGATCAACAAGTTCCAACACAAAATCGATGCGCTCTTTAACTTCATTTTTTGGCACATTGTAAAATTCACAATGAAATTTTATGTTTTCTTCAACTGTTAGCCTTTTGTCTAGTATTGAATCCTGAAAGACAATGCCAATATCACTTCTTACACAGCTCTTATTATCGGTTGTGTTATTTCCATTGATAATTAGATCTCCGCTTGTTTTTTCAAAAATAGTACATAGCGTATTTATAGTTGTACTTTTTCCGGCACCATTTGGACCAAGAAAAGCGAAGATAATTCCTTCTTCTACAGAAAAAGAAATATTATCAACTGCTACAAAATCACCATATTTTTTGGTGAAATTTCTAACTTCAATTATGTTTGAGCTCATATTGCCACCTCCTACTTACTTATTTTCTTACTATATATTCATAATACATCGCATTTTTAAACTCAATTTAAACTATACTTTAAAACATAAAAATTTATATGATTAATAAGAGCTACCACAAGTTGGATCAAAATACAAAATTAGTATAAAATCAAGTAGCATCAATAGTGATTTAAGTTACACATTTGGATATAACGGAAAATCAATAGAATTTACAATGAATCAAAAAATAGCTTATGTAAACAAAACTAATATTGCAATGGATGTTGAACCATATTGTTGTTCTTATGATGATAATATGCCTATGTTTCCACTAAAATATATTGCGCAAGCCTTAGGTTTTAAAGTTGAGTGGTTTGGAGATAATAAAATATTTTCAGTAATTCAATAGTAATATCTATAAACTCCTATTCATAAATTGATTCAAGTTTTGAACATACAGAGCAATCTTTATCACTCATATTACACTCGTCCATCATATAACCATTTCTGCACAGAAACCCTGTCAAACGCTCCATTGTTTGAGGACTTACTGCGTGTTCCATTAGACAAGCATCTTTTTCTGCAATTTCTGGCTCGACACCAAGTACTTCAGTAAGAAACTTTCTCAATTTTCTATGTCTTGAGATTACTTTTTTTGCCATTTTTCTTCCATTTTCAGTCAATTCTATAGGTCCATATACTTCTTGCTTAACAAGGCCCATCTCTTTAAATCTATTTATAGTTTGAGTAACACTTGCTTTAGCAATTTTAAGCTTGTTTGCGATATCCGTAACACGTACTAATCTTTCATCCTCTTCAAGCTCAAGGATTGCTTCTAAATAGTTTTGCATTGATGATGACAGCATAAGATCTTTTGACATTAAATATCACTTCCTACTTATACTTTTAAACATAAATTTTATGTTAGTCTATGCTAACATAATAAATCGTACAAAATTTCATGTCAAGTTACAACATTGGTACACTAGCACGACAATATAAAAATAATAAAAACATCTTGACAAAATAATGAAATGTTTTTAAAGTGTTAGTTGAGCTTAACATTTAATACCTGGAGGAATAAATAAATGTATTCAGATTTTAAAAAAAGAAAAGCAACTTTATTTTTAGGACGAAATATGTCAAAGCAAGGAGATTTAAGTAAAAATTTGAAACTCAAGGAATTGAAACTCAAGGAATTGAAATGTAGCTATTCTGTTAATATTATAAAAAATTCCGACAAATTAAGGTATTCAATATCAGAAGGGAGTCTTAACAATACATATTTCTTTGATTCAGTTAAAGATATGTATAAGGCTGTAAAACTTGGGGTTATTAAAGAAAGCTATGACTTAGCACAAGTTACAAAATGGAGCCTGACAAGTACATTCCCAACAAATTGGGAATCACCGAATACATTCCGTAAATTTGGCAACTCAGAAATTGACAATTTGTCTTTAGTAATCGATGGCGGGGATGACTTAGCAATAGCTATTAAGAATTCAGGTCTGCCGGATCTTATGGCATATGGTATTCAAGCATCACTAATATATCCAGTGTTTTTAGCAGTTGTTTATATGGGTTACACAGGTGCTAAGAATGAATCTGATGAGTGCTGTGAGGAGCTTAAAAAATCACATGAAGGAAGAAAAAAAATTCAGAATTTACTATACCAATGTTTAAATACAACCGAAAAAAAATTAATTGAAAAACATAAATTAAAAACTACTGCATTAAAATCTCTTTCAGATAAAGACTTTTATAATCTATTTTTAGAGGAAGGTAAGAATCTC
>CAVYEU010000086.1:0-50439 GCA_963767415.1 uncultured Eubacteriales bacterium | reverse complement strand
TCTGCATCTCATCAGTCCCTCACTTTCGAGTATCTCAAGAACTTTAATTTCTTCCTTCAATAAATTCGATAAAAATGCTTCCAAAACATCAAAATTTGCTTTGTTACGTAGTATATATTTAATCGCCCAATCAAAACGGACAAGCTTTTTTTCCTCATTTTTCTTTGCTGTTGCCATATTCATGCACCTCTTATTATCTTAATAATATTTATTTTACCATATAACATTGTAAGTATATCATTATTTTTCTGTCATACGAACACAAACCTCTTATTTTGATTGCTTAATATGCACACAAAAATAATAACTCTTTAAATTCACAAGAAATTTCATTATTAATTGCTTCTAGAATTTTATAAAAAAGATGCTTTCTTTTTGATACTAACCATATTTAAAAGGACAATGTCCCTTTGACATTGTCCTTTTAAATATGGTTAATTGGCTTGTTTAGTAGTATCTTTTTTCTTAAATGTATATTTGTTTCCTTCAGCATCAATAAGCTGCATTTGAGTATCATCATCAATTATAAATCTATAACTACCTGAACCAGTATATCCACCAAGTACAAAATCATAAACACTACTACTTTGACTTGGGTTTTCTCTGTCGGTCCCTTGAGGATATTTATTTCTAAAACTTTTACTTAGTATGGTTTCTTTTAGTTTACTTAAATTATTTACACCAAATTTAGGCAAAAATATAGCATTTTATATTTTCCTGAAGGATCTATTGAAACTTCATATGCTTTAAGTTCTGTAAATATTTCAATAAGTTTTTCCATTCTTTTTGTTGCAGGTAAATCTTTCGAAGCTGAGATTTGTCTTTTAATATTCTGAAGATCGATACCTTTACAATATTTATATTTATACTCCAATTCTCCCATACAATTTTCATGTGTACATCCTAGGCAATAACTAACAGTATAAGTTGCAAACTGAAAACCTCTTTGTATATTAATATATTTTTCAAATAAACCTTCTATTTCATGGTTCATTTTATCCAGATATTGCAGTGTTTTGATCTTTAAATGCTTATTTTTTTCAGAGTGTTCTAGTTTTGGTGAATTTGTAAAAACATCTGTAGGGAAAAAGTTAACAAAATCTTCATGTGAAATGTCAGAATGCATTCCATCTGGGAAAGAACAAAAGTCATTCCCTAAACTAATATTCACATCATCTAATAGGTAAAGAAACCTCAGATTCTTCATTTTGTTTTTTTAATTGTTTACTTAATGATTTGAACATTTTGAACATAGTATTAATCCTCCCTATGAATTCTTCATTATTTTTTATAAAATAAAAGAACTATTAATAACCTAAACCTTCTAGGAATAAAAGTTATTGCTACATTAAGATTTGTTTAATTGTCATTATATTGCTTCTTCTCCAGTTTCTCCGGTCTGAATTCGCTGAACTTTTTCAACATTATAGACAAATATCTTGCCATCCCCTATTTCTCCGGTCTTGGCAGCCTTTGCTATAACATCGATTATATTATCTAAATCTTTATCTTTAACTATCAATACAACTTTAATCTTTGGCAACAAATTCAAAGTTACCTCTGAAGCCCCTAATAATATTCTTTCCGACCCTTTTGTAAACCACAACCCATTACTTGTGAAATAGTTATGCCAGATATCCCATTTTTGCTAAGTTCTTCTTTGACTTCTTCCAATTTGCCAGGTCGAATAATTGCCTCAATTTTTTTCATATTTATCACCCTCATTCACGATTATTTTTTAATTATACTATAACCTACATAATTTAACCAATAATGTTATACTTTTTACCCCCTACAAAGTCTGGATAAGCGTCCTCTCCATGTTGAGCTGTGTCAAGACCTTCATCCTCACAGTTTTCTGAAACCCTCAAGCTTGTAAATAGTGAAACTACTTTCAATATAAGAAGTGTTCCTAGCCCTGAAAATACAATGGTTGACAAAACACCAATCAATTGAATGAGTAGAAGATTGGGGTTCCCATAAAACAAACCATCTGCTCCCAACGGATTTACCGCCTTTGATGCAAAAAGTCCTGTAGCAATTGCACCCCACATGCCTCCTACTCCATGACATCCAAAAACATCTAGTGAATCATCATAACGAAATTTTGCTTTCACATAAGTTATTGAAAAGTAACATATTGGGCTAACTAATAATCCAATTATTATTGCAGCAGCAGGAGTAACATATCCAGCACCTGGTGTTATTGCGACAAGCCCTATAACTGCTCCGGTTACCGCTCCTAAAAGAGTAGTTTTCCCATGGTGATAATACTCAATAGTAATCCAAGATAACAATGCTGCTGCCGCAGCTGTATTTGTTGTTATAAGTGCTGTTAGTGCTAATCCATTTGCAGCGAGTGCACTTCCTGCATTGAAACCAAACCAACCAAACCACAAGAGTCCTCCACCTATTAATACAAAAGGTATATTATGTGGAATTATCGGTGAAGTTAAGAACCCCTTTCTCTTTCCTATAAATAATGCTGTCATTAAGCCTGCAATACCTGAGCTTATATGAACAACAGTTCCTCCAGCAAAATCTAAAGCTCCAAGACTTCTAAGCCATCCGCCATTCCCCCAAACCCAATGTGCTAATGGATCATATACAAACGTTGCCCAAAGCAAAACAAATGCAACAAACGCAGGAAATCTCATCCGTTCTGCAAAAGATCCAGTGATCAAAGCAGGTGTAATTATGGCAAACATAAGCTGAAACATTGCGAAAGCAGAATGTGGTATGGTCATAGCATAATCAGCATTTGGCGTAGCTCCTACACCATTAAAACCAAACCAGTTCAATCCTCCTAATAAACCCCAGTGATCATTACCAAAGGCTAATGAATATCCTATTAAAACCCATTGAATTGAGACCAACCCAATTATTATAAACGAATTTAGCATAGTGTTTAAAACATTCTTTTTCCTTACCATTCCACCATAAAACAGTGCTAATCCAATAGTCATTAAAAATACTAAGGTAATCGAAAAAATCGAAAATGCAGTGTCCCCAGTATCGATTTTGGCTTGGTTGTCAGCAAAGGTAGATATTGGTATTCCACTAATTAAAGAAGCAAATAATAATAATAATAAATTTTTTTTCATAGAAATTTACCTCCTTGACATTTTTGTAAGTATAATTTATCACCATCGATAATTTTTGAAAAGAAAAACTGAATCGCTCCGACGAGATTCAATTGAATATATAAGTATATATTACTTAAATTATACTTTATTTTACCTCTTTTTCAAGCTGAATAATTAGGTAAATTGTTATAATTTTTATGAGTCTGAATATACATATATTAGTGACATTTATCCAAAATTTAAGGGGTCATAAAAATTATGTGTGGAATATTAGGTGTTGTAGATCTGTATGATTCTTCGGCATTGCAAAAAAAAATTATCACAAATATGTTAAACACTCTTACTCACAGAGGTCCAGACGCCCAAGGGATGTGGACTTCTAATAGCGCAATAATCTGTCATAGGAGGCTAATTGTGATTGATCCTGTCGGAGGCATACAACCAATGATAAAAAAGAAATGTGGTGCACCATTTGTTCTATCATACAATGGTGAGCTTTATAACACCTCAGAAATTCGCAATACATTGAAATCACTAGGCCATAATTTCGATACCAATTCTGATACAGAAGTATTATTAGAATCATTCTTAGAATGGGGACCATCTTGTGTCTTGCACCTAAACGGTATCTTTGCCTTTGCCTTATGGGATGACGAGAACAAATCATTATTTTTAGTAAGAGATAGATTCGGGGTTAAACCATTATTTTACTCACTCTGTAACACATCATTTATTTTTGCATCTGAAATAAAAGCAATTCTTGCTCATCCTCAAATGAAAGCTGAAGTTACGTGTGAAGGTCTTGCAGAAATATTTGTTCTAGGCCCTTCAAGAACACCAGGGATAAGTGTATTTAAAAATATTTTTGAGGTTAAACCCGGCTATTATTTGCAATACGATAAAGATGGGATTGTATCTTATAAATACTGGAGTCTTAAGAGTAAAATTCACACAGATGATTTAAATGATACTTTATATAAAACAAGGTTCTTAGTAGAAGATTCAATCAAACGACAACTAGTATCAGATGTTCCTGTATGCACATTCTTATCTGGGGGTCTAGACTCAAGTCTGATTACCGCAATTGCAGCTAAGCATTATTCAGAATCTAATTTGGGTACATTAAATACGTTTTCCATCGATTATAAAGATAATGACATACATTTTACTCCAAGTACTTTTCAGCCCAGCCCTGACTCCGAATGGGTAAAAGTAGTTTCAGATCATTTTAATACAAATCATCATTATATATACTTTGATACACCTGAATTAGTAGATAGCTTATCCTGCGCATTGATTGCTAAAGATTTGCCTGGAATGACGGATATTGATTCTTCTTTATGGCTATTTTGCAGAGAAATTAGAAAAAGTGCAGTTGTAGCATTGTCAGGTGAATGCGCAGATGAAATCTTCGGAGGGTACCCTTGGTTTAACAGAGAGGATCTTTTAAATTTGGATACCTTTCCTTGGATTAGATCATTAGATGAGCGGTTAAAAGTATTATCTCCTGATCTTATAGAATTAATTAATCCTTATGAGTATATAAAAAAAAGATATATGGAAACTCTAAGGGATGTACCACATTTAGAATCTGAAAATCATTTAGAAAAGAAGCGAAGAGAAATCTTTTATTTAAACATTGTATGGTTTATGCAAACTCTTCTTGATCGAAAAGATAGAATGAGTATGGCGCATGGTCTCGAAGTAAGGGTTCCGTATTGTGATCATCGTCTTTTAGAGTATGTATGGAATATCCCATGGAACTTCAAAATGCTAAACGGAAGAGAAAAGGGACTTCTTAGGAAAGCATTTGAAGGAGTACTGCCAGATAGTGTTTTATATAGGAAAAAGAGTCCTTTCCCTAAAACACATAATCCAACATATGAAGAAGCTGTAAAAAAGTGGTTATCCGAAATTATTAATAACAACAATTCACCAATAATGCCACTTATAAATATAGAAAATCTAAAATCACTGCTTGCAGCAAAATCTGACTACAGTAAACCGTGGTTTGGCCAACTAATGGCGATGCCACAGTTATTTGCGTATTTGATCCAGATAAATATTTGGCTTGAGAAATATAATATTTCTATCATATAATCAACAGTGATATAATTATTTTTAAGCAAAAAAATTATTTGGAGGGCATGATAATGAGAAAATTTAATACTACTGGAATCTGCGTTAAAGAAGAAAATTTTATGGTTGATATATCAAAAAAACTTGAAAAAATAGAAGAATTGATTGAGGCTAAAGAATATTTTACTATAAATAGACCCAGACAATATGGTAAAAGTACTACAATATCTTTATTAAAGAAAAGACTACTAGAAAAATATGTTGTAATTTCTATAAGTTTTGAAGGTATAGGGAGTGAAAGTTATACAAAGGAGAAATTATTTATCGAATTCTTCTTTAGCATATTAAATAAAGCACTAAAATTACAAAATGAGTTAAATCTTATTGAGATAATAAATAAAAATAAAGGGATATCTTATATGTATGAACTTAGTGATGTGATCACTGAATTAGTTCTTGCATCACAAAAAGATGTCATACTAATAATTGATGAAGTTGATAAATCATGTAATAATCAGCTTTTCTTAGATTTTTTAGGAATGCTTAGAAATAAATATTTGCTTCGTAAAGATGGATCAGAATATACTTTTCATAGCGTTATCCTTGCTGGACTCCATGATATAAAAACATTAAAGCTTAAAATTCGACCTAATTCAGAAGCTAAATACAACAGTCCATGGAATATAGCAAGTGATTTTGATGTTGACTTAAGCTTTGATCCTGATGAAATAGCTACTATGCTGATTGAATATAAAGAAGAAAAAAAAATCGACCTAGATATCAAAGCTTTATCTGAAAGACTATACTTTTATACCTCAGGATATCCTTTCTTAGTAAGTAAACTTTGTCAAATAATTGATACAAAGATAATGAAAGAGAACAAATGGTTACTCACTGATGTTGACAAGGCAGCTAAATTATTGCTAAATCAGTCGAATACAAATTTTGATAGTTTGATTAAAAATTTAGAAAACAACTCAAATCTATTTATTTTAGTAAAATCCATTGTTTTAGATAATGCATCACTAACATTCAATGCCCACAATCCTGACATCAATCAAGGAATCATGTATGGAATATTCTCAAATCAAGGAGATAAAATAGCTATTCATAATAAAATCTATCTTCAAACGATATATAATTACATGATTTCTAAAACTGAGATTGAGAATCTTAGTATGAGCAAATATAATTTTAGAGATAATTTTATAATAGAAGATTTCTTAGATATGGAAAAAATTCTTTTAAAATTTCAAGAGTTCATGAAAACTCAATATACACATAGGAATAAGAGCTTTCTTGAAACTAATGGGAAGCTTTTATTACTAGCATTTATTAAACCAATAATCAATGGTAAGGGCTTTGATTTTAAAGAAGTTCAGATTTCTGAAGAGAAACGGCTAGATATTGTAATTACATATATGGATAATAAGTATATTCTTGAAACTAAGATCTGGCATGGTGAAGAAGCTCATAAAAGAGGCCTTAATCAGCTAAAGAATTATTTGGATAAAGAAGGTGTAGATAAAGGATATCTTGTAGTATTTGATTTAAACAAAGAAGTAACATTTACGGAAAATAAAATATGTGTTGGGGATAAGAACATTTATATGATTAGAGTATAAATCCAATTGTATACTTCCGTAGCTATACTTAAATTATCATTGAATATGCATTGTCAGGTGAATGCGCAGATGAAATCTTTGGAGGGTACCCATGGTTTAACAGAGAGGATCTTTTAAATTTGGATACCTTTCCTTGGATTAGATCATTAGATGAGCAGTTAAAAGTATTATCTCCTGATCTTATAGAATTAATTAATCCTTATGAGTATATAAAAAAAGATATATGGAAACTCTAAGGAATGTACCACATTTAGAATCTGAAAATCATTTAGAAAAGAAGCGAAGAGAAATCTTTTATTTAAATAATATTTCTTTAGTATGAACACTATTAGGAAATGACATCTTATGGGGTACTGACCAGTAACGGTCGAGATGATGAATAGCTTGGGATTGTATCTATACTTTGACTTATAGAACTAGTACGTACTTCTCCCCTAGAGCATGAAGGCAAAGTAGGCGCACCAGGTTGAGGATCCGAAAAAGTATCTGTATTGTCGTAATGTGCCGATGCTTTACTAGGTAAATCAGTATTAGATTTGTCTTTACAAAAGATACTCTTAACTACTGCTTTTATTCCGTATGTTACCGCAGCAAATACAGCTCCAACAGCAACACCTGCTACTATACCTAAAGCGAGACCTGCAGCTACTCCAAAGAAAGCTCCAGCAACACCAGTAAAGAATCCTGAAAGTATACTTCCTATTAAACTAGTCGATCCTGATGCAGTTATTCCTCCAATCAGCCCACCATATACGCAACCATCTATGAAACCAACGATTCCACCTAAAATTCCACCTGTTATGGAACCATCTTTTAGTGCTTCACTGCAACTCTCTGCCTTGACTCCAACTAATACAGTATTAATCCCTACATTAGCTATTATGTCTCCTGCAGTTATTCCTGCAGCAATCTTTGCAAGATCATTTCTTTCTTGATTTCTTGGCATAAATAGTACCTCATTTCTAAATTTTACTTGTTTTACTTTTGCAAAAGCATTGTATAATAAAAGGTTATTGTTTTCAACATGTTTTTTATATTGAATTGCATTGAATTACATATTTATCTATTTTTATTCATTTTTTATCAATTAACTGCTTTGAAACAAATCCTCAAATTCGGTTTCCTCTAAAGTTTCTTTTTCCAAAAGATCTTGGGCTATTTTATTTAATTTATTTATATTTGAGTTTAATATATTTAAAACCTCTTTGTATGAATTATCTATAATTAATTTTACTTCCTTATAAACTAAAACATTATCTTTATCATTAAATATAATATTTTTATATTCCTCACTCATTCCTAATTGTGTAACCATATATGTAGCTATTTCATTTGCTCTTGTCAAATCATTACTTGCTCCAGCATCTGAATCTCCAAATACAATTTCAACTGCTACACGTCCTCCTAGTAAAACTTGGATCTTTTTTATAAGATCAGATTTGGTATAGTGTACATTATTTTCAGCACTATAGTATGTATATCCAAGTGCCGATCCTGTAGGTATTATAGAAACTCTATTTACTTTATTTGCACCATAAAGTATTCTAGCAATAATTGCATGACCTATTTCATGGTAAGAAACCAACTTCTTTTCCTGATCAGTAAGCACAGTGCCTTTTTGCTTGAGACCTACAATTAATTTAACTTTTGCTTCTTTGATGTCATTCATTGTAATTTGATCTTCATTTTTCCTAAATGCTAAAATAGCAGCTTCATTTAGTAAGTTCTCTAAATCTGCTCCTGAAAAACCAGTAGTATCTCTTGCGATTTTAGCTAAATCTACATCTTTACCAAGTATTTTGTTTTTTGAATGCACTTTAAGTATTTCTTCCCTATCCTTTACCCTAGGCAAACCTATCTCTATTTTTCTATCAAACCTTCCGGGTCTTAGCAGTGCTGGATCTAACATCTCAACTCTATTAGTAGCGCCAATTACTATAACATTATTGTTAGATTTTATTCCATCCATTTCTACAAGTAATTGATTTAAGGTTTGATTATGTTCAGCTTCTGCACCAGAATTAATTGACTGTCTTTTTGCCCCAATTGCATCTATCTCATCAATAAATATAATACTTGGAGAATAATATCTTGCTTGGTTAAATAATCCCCTTACTCTTGATGCCCCTACACCAACATACATTTCTACAAATTCCGATCCACTCATAGAGAAAAAGTTAACTCCCACTTCGTTAGCTAATGCTTTTGCTAATAACGTTTTGCCTGTTCCAGGCGATCCTGACAATAATACCCCCTTTGGTATCCTAATTCCCATAGCTGATATTTTGTTTATTTTGTTTGGATCTTTAAGAAAATCTGCAATCTCTTGAAGTTCTTTCTTTTCTTCTGATAAACCAGCAACGTCTTTAAAAGTAATTTTATTATTAGAACCATTTTCATCAGAACCTTGACTTTGATTTCCACCAAATAAATAGTCCCATATACTCACAGCAAAAGTTTGTGAAGTAATCGTAAAAATAAATACAAAGATTGTCAAAAAACATAATATCTTTTTTAAATAATTCTTCATTTCTAAAACGCACACTCCTAATTTTACAAAATTAATTTTGAAGTTATTTTAACATTATTCTGACATTTTAAACAGGTTTATACACCACCTGTTATATAAAGCAAAGTTGCAACAGTAACTGACCAGACAAAAAGGACATTTAGCATTAGCTATAATGCTTCTGGCTATATAACCTCTATAATAGATAATACTTCCGGAATATGCATTACATATGAATACGACAACAATCGTCTTGCAAGGGCCATCGACCCGACAGGTAAAATAATACGCTATTTGTATGATGATCAGGATAGGTTAACCACTATCAGTGACCATAACAATAATGTTATTGAGGCTGTAACGTTTTATAACTCAGGTGTTGATAAGGGCAAGATTTATACAGACACTGACGAAAATAATAATACTAAAACATATACATATGACTCTTCAAACAACATTACTACAATAATAGATTCCAATAACTTGACTACAAAAGAGTACTATGACAATGCGTTTTGCACGTTTTGAGACCCAGGAATCATTAAATAATACTTTACTTTAAATAATTTAAATGATAAAATCGAACTACACCGAATTCACTGCACTTAGACGTAAGTGCAGTTGTTTTAAAGAAGGGAATGTTATGATAGAACACACAATTGCAAAAATTGAAAAAATATTTTATGAACATCTTGGTTATGCAACTTGCACTCAGCTAACAAACTCAGGGATTGACAGTAGAACTGTTAAAAAAATGATTATGGAAAATTATATCATTAGAATAAAACGAGGTCTATATAGATGGAGTACATATCCTTCCGAATCACAAGAGGATATGGTTTTGACAGCACGTATGATTCCGACAAGTGTTATATGTCTTTACTCAGCTCTTGTTCATTATGATATGTCAACATATAATCCGCCTGAAATAACTGTTGCGGTTGAAAGGCATTTTCAAAAACCCAAATTACCAGATTATCCTCCTGTGAAATTATTCTATTATTCACCAATGCAATATAGTCTCGGGATAACCGAGATTGATGTTGATGGTAATAAAATCAAAATATATGATATTGAAAAAACTATTTGTGATTGTATTAGATATAGAAATAAAATTGGAATGGATATTATAAAAGAGGTACTGAAGGAGTATGTACGGAGAAAAGACAAAAATTTGCAAAAACTCATGGAATATGCTAAATCTCTCAGGATTAAAACGGTCTTGATACCATATATGGAGGCACTGGTATGAACTATAATATTAAGAACATTGCTGCATCAGTTAGAACACGCTTAAAAAGTATTGCGGACAAAGAACATAAGCAATTCGATTTTATTTTGATGCTATATATGATTGAAAGACTGTTATTCAGGCTATCTAATACAAGGTATAAGGATTGTTTTATTTTAAAAGGTGGTCTGCTACTCTATACTATCATGCAGGATAAAGCCAGACCTACAAAAGATATAGATTTTCTTGCAAAACAGATGTCAAATGAAATGGATAGTATACAACAAGTCTTTAAGGAAATTTGCAGTGTGGATTACAACGATGGCTTGAAATTTGATATTAATAGTATGATTACTGAAAAAATTAAGGAAGATGAAGAATATGAGGGTGTCAGAGTCAAGGTGAAATGTTTTCTTGATAATGCCGTTAAAATTCTTATAAAATTAAGGAATAATAGTATATCATTTCCCGAGCCTTCCAAAAGGGAGGCTTTCAGTGTATCTAAACCTTTTGGTATTTTTAAATTCAAAAAACGCCTTAGCGTTTTACAGCTAATAGTATTTTCTTATTACATATAACATATCAAAGGTTTAAAATGATTCATACCGCACCTAATAGTTTATTATCTTTGCTGATCCTTCACTATTTGAATTAATTTTTCCTTATCATTTAATTCAGGGGTTTCAATAACTTTATCTAACAAAGTATTGAGTAGCATTCCAACCTTTTCCCCCTGTTTAATACCAAGGCTTAAAAGATCAAATCCGTTAATTTTTAAATTTTTTAAACTAACACACTGGTTGTTCCCTTTTATTTTTTCATATCCGTCTTTTATAACACTTAGTTTATTAAGCTCTTCCTCTAAAAATTTGCTGCTTTGCGCCCTTCTGTCAGATTCTTTAACTTTCAAAAGATCAAGAAAAACATCTTCACCAATTTTTTGTAAAGCCTTTCTTATAGACTTTCCATCTGGTGCTATAGAAAAATCATGGTATTCAATTAACCTAAGAATTAGATCAATTGATTTATTATCAAACTTAAGTCTTTTTAATATTGTTTCTGCCAATTCTTTACTTTTTATTTCATGCCCAAAGAAATGGTCTATTCCTTTGTCATCAGTCGATTTTACATAGGCCTTTCCAACATCATGTAGTAGCATTGTCCATCTTAAGATCGAGCTATTTTCTATGTAAGACATAGCATATAATGAATGCAATGCAATATCATGAACATGGTGGGGATTATTTTGTGTAGTCTTAAAGCAGATTTCAAACTCTGGAATCAAGTAATTTAATATATCAAGCTCCTCAAGCAAACTAAACTTCAAGGGATTATTCGAAACAATCAATTTTGTCAATTCATCACGAATTCTTTCTTGACTAATCTTCCTTAGTAAGTACCCATTTTCGTAAATTGAATTTTGAGTTGTTTTATCTATGCCAAAATCTAGTTGAGACGAAAATCTTACTGCTCTAAGCATTCTAAGCGCATCTTCACTAAACCGTTGGTTCGGATCACCAACAGTTCTAATAATCTTATTATTTATATCGCTAATTCCATCAAATGGATCTATGTACCCAATATCAGGATGGTATGCAATCGAATTTATTGTAAAGTCACGTCTACTTAAATCCTCTTCCAAGGAAGCTATAAAATTAACAGATTCCGGCCGTCTATTATCTAAATAATTGCCATCAGTTCTAAATGTAGTAACTTCAATATTTTGATTATTTATCACTACTGTAACAGTCCCATGCTTAAGTCCTGTGTCAATGGTCTTATCAAAAAGCCTCTCCACTTCATTCGGGAGTGCACTTGTAGTTATATCCCAATCCTTTGCAGTATTGCCTAATATAGCATCCCGAACCGAGCCTCCCACAACATAAGCCCTGTGATTATTCAGATTTAAAGTTTGAAGTACAAACTGTATCTCATCTGGAAGTTCAAAATCAAACGGTTTCGTCATTATCATCCATCCCTAACAAACATAATTCTTTAATCATATCTAAGAATATCATATTTTTATACGCAGAAAGCTCCACTTAAAAAAATGTCTTGACAACCTTTACCACTATAATCAATAGTAGATAAAGAAGCCAAATCATAGATCTAACTTGATCAAATGATAATTCATTCCATTTTTTATATGAATAATTCTATTTATAAAAGGTTACTTTAATTCTGTACAAATCAACAAACCTTTTTTTGGGCTCATTGAATAATAATGCCCGATTTTGAAGCTAGATATTTTTATTCAAGAACTCGCAATAATTGCTTTATACTTAAAGCCCTTTGGGAGAATCTTTATGTCACATTATCTAAGGTTAGCTAAGAGAAATATTTTAATATTCTTTTCAGTATTTCTTGTTGTTTTAATTATTAGTTACATTAGGACAATCCTTGTTATGCCATCTAGAATTACTGTTTTTGAAGGCGAAGAGTATATTTGTGATTTTAAAAGTCCTTTTTACGTCAGCATAAAAGCTGACAATTCTGGAATTATAAACATCAATAACATCAATAACATCAATAACACCAATAAAGATTTTATAAAATTATCTAAGCCTATCAGACTAAAGCCTAAGAAAAAAGGCATTGCAAACATAGATCTTAAAATTTATGGGTTAATTCCTCTAAGGCTTATGCACATTAATGTAGTACCTAAAAATGAAATTGCTGCATGTGGAAATAGTGTCGGTATAAAAATGAACTTTAATGGAATTCTTGTAGTGGCACTTTCTGATGTTGATCTTAATGATGGTAGTAAGACGTTTCCTGCAAAACAAAGTGGTCTAAAGCCTGGAGATATATTATTAGAGGCTAATAATACACAGTTAAAAAGAGTTGATGATTTAATTAATCACGTCAATAACAGTAATGGCAGCTCTATTAAATTTAAATTTAAAAGAGGAAGTTTTATTAATAACATTGACGTAACCCCTGCAAAAAGTCATAGCGACAACAAGTATCATATTGGAGCCTGGGCAAGAGATAATACAGTAGGGATAGGAACTCTAACATATTATAATCCACAAAACATGTATTTTGGAGCTTTGGGACATGGTATTACAGATATTGATCTAGGAGCCTTGATGCCAGTATCAAGCGGACAAATATTAGAAACCTCTGTGTTATCAATAAAAAAAGGAAAGCATGGAACTCCTGGCGAATTAAAGGGTACCTTTACAAACCTTGATAATGAATTAGGAAAAATAAAAGAGAACTGTAACTTTGGAATATTTGGCAAAATAAATGCAGATGCAGTAAAGAAAATTCCTTCTAAGTATTACCAGATCGGTCTAAAATCAGAAATACATCCAGGATCTGCAACCATCCTTGCAAACATTGATAATAAAACTGTAGAAGAGTATACCATAGAAATTCAAAGAGTCTTAAGAAATACATTCAATGATCAAAAGGGATTAATCATCAAAGTAACAGACAAACGTCTCTTAGATAAAACAGGCGGTATAGTACAAGGCATGTCAGGCAGCCCAATTATTCAGGATAATCGGTTAATAGGTGCCGTAACGCATGTCTTAATAAATGATCCAACAAGGGGATTCGGTATTTTCATTGAGAATATGCTGAATAATTTCGACGAACAAAAATTGAAAAAAGCAGGATAGGAACAGTTAAATAATAATATCCTATTTTACTTTTTGACAACCCACTCTTGACTAGTATATTTATTTAGCAATTCATTTGCCATATCCCTCTCAGCGCTTGTCAATTCATCAACTTGTAATTTAATCCTTAACCCTTGCTCAAAACCTTTGAAAAAGGCTTCACATAATTCATCCCAACTCACTTCTCTCTCCAGTACATCATTGATGCAGGTAGCTTTAGTCGAAAAAATTTGTTTTATCCTATCTCTTTTTTCTTCAGAATCATAATTAAAGCACGAAAACAGCTTATCATTATCAAGCTTATATAAGATAGATCCATGCTGCAAGATAACACCCATCTTTCGAACCTGTGCACTTCCCACAATCTTCTTGTTTCTTACGACAATCTCATAGTTGGAAGGTGCATCAAAGCACGCTGCAGAGGTAAGATCTTTAGGCTTTTTTAAACATTTTATAGCAACAGAAGCTGATATTCCAAGGTTTTTATATCCTTGAACCAAGCCTTCTGAAAAATAACGATAAGATTCATTTATTGAATCAGAAATATTGTTATACGATTCAGGCACAATTATGCTATACGTTAGCTCTTTGTCATGCAGAACCGCTCTTCCACCTGTAAGACGACGAACAATGTCAATCCCGTTCTTTTTGCAAGATAAAAAATCAATCTCTTTCTTTGCTGATTGAAAGACTCCAAGTGAAATAGCAGCAGGATTCCATTTATAGAATCTTATGGTAGGCAAGGATTTGCCGTAAGAAACACATCTTAGAATTGCTTCATCCAACGCCATATTATAAAATCCGTTATTTTCTTCAGTATTAATAAATCTCCAGCCCATAATTCTCCTCCAGTATAAACATTGTATGCAATATTCATTATGCCAAAAAATACTGCATAAAAAAAGGAAAATATAAATATAACACACCGAACCATGTACGGTATATTTATATGACAATTTAAGTATGTTCTACGGTTAGAAAATCCATTATAAAAAATGAGAATATGAGGAGCTCATGAAGAATATCTTATTAAGTAAGGAGGTATTATAATAACTAAAAATGATATCGAGATCTTAAAACAGATAGGTGAATCTTGTGTATAGAAGAAAACAAACATGAAATTGTAATTATGTAACTCATTCGTATAAGACAACATATATTAATATAAAAGTACAATTTAAGGAGTGATTTTAATGTTTTATTTTAAAGAAATTAATGGGCGTCGACAACACCATCATTATTCTCCCGGTTATCAATCATCTGGTTACCAATACCCTGGTTATCAATATCCTAGCTATCAATCATCCGGTTACCAATATCCAGGTTATCAATCATCTGGTTACCAATATCCAGGTTATCAATCATCTGGTTATCAATACCCAGGTTATCAAGCATCTGGTTACCAATACCCAGGTTATCAAGCATCTGGTTACCAATATCCAGGTTATCAATCATCTGGTTATCAATACCCAGGTTATCAAGCATCTGGTTACCAATATCCAGGTTATCAAGCACCAGGGTACCAATATCCTAGTTATCAATCACCTGGCTATCAATCACCTGGTTACCAATATCCCAATTATCAATACCCTGGTTATCAGCCTGGAGGTACACCTTCTTATGGACAAATAGCTCCACCAACTATAAATCCTCCAAGTACCATTCCAGCTAAGCCAGAAACTTCTTCTGAATCTATTAATATGTGTACTCAAAAAATGACTTATATTTGGTCTAATGATGGTCAGAGCTTCTGGGCTATGATCACAGGCATATCTATGTCAACTGTTTATGGATACAAATGGAATGGCACTAGCTGGATTTCCTTTGAAACAAGTACCAATGAGATAGAGACTTTTGTTTGTCAATAAAGCCCTATAGACCATGTAGGACTTTATTGCGAGCCCGTATAGTGGAATTTAGGCCGTATTCTGTTGAGGCAGACCTATGTGTCTGCCCTAAATTTTGGATATTAAATCAATATTATTAGAGCAAACACATAGATCAATTAATTACCAAACCATATACCTCTCTCTTACTAAGCCCTCTCTCTTTTGCAACTTTCTTGATTGCTTCTTTTTTATCTAAACCTTCGTCGATATATTTCTGGACATGCCTATCGACAGGAATATCATTCCAAACACTTTGTGCTTCACTTTTTAGTTCTTCTTCATCTTTCCCCTCGATAATTACAACAAATTCTCCCAAAGGCGGGTTAGCTGTAAAATAATCTACCGAATTTTTCAATTGCAATCTTATACAGTTTTCATATTTTTTAGTAAGTTCTTTGGTAAATACTACTTGCCTTTCTCCCCCAAATACTTCATTTAATATGTTTAATGTACTAATAAGCTTATGTGGTGCTTCATATAATATTATTGTACGTGTCTCTTCCTTTAATCCGAGTATTCTTTCTTTTTTTAGCCTCTTATTCTTAGGTAGAAATCCTTCAAACACGAATCTCGTAGCTTTCAAACCAGATATCACCAATCCCATTATAGCTGCTACTGGACCTGGTATCATCGATACTTCTATGTTGTTTTCAATGCAATTTTTAACCAAATCTCCCCCAGGATCTGAAATACCTGGGGTCCCTGCATCAGAAACTAAAGCAATGTTTTTACCATTCATTAGCTCTCGAATAAGAAAATTTCCTTTTCCAAATTTATTATGTTCATGGTAGCTAACCATAGAATTTTTAATCTTGTAATGATTAAGAAGTTTTATTGTTTGGCGTGTATCTTCAGCTGCAATAATTTGAACTTCTTTTAATATTCGAATAGCTCTATATGACATATCTTCTAAATTCCCTATTGGTGTTGCTACTAGAAATAATTTACCATAATCGCTCAATTTTAAATATTCTCCTTTTTATAAGCTTAAGAACAGCTTAAAAATAAATTTGAATCGTTTATTTTTAATTCTTTATCAAAATTGACATATAAGTCAAATCATTGAATTTATTGAGCTTCATTAAGTTTAAAACATCTAAAAAATATTTTTGATTGTGTTCAAATGTCTTCGAAAATGAAAAGAATAGTTTAATAACCAACTCTTTTGTTAATTTTTTGTGATATCCTGCCATACCTATCAAATGAAGCTTTATTAATGAATAATGTATAATAAATATTATATATGAATCAAAAGGACTGTTTGCTAGAGTAAACGGGAACAAATTTTTGTATACGTAATTAACCAAATAGTTTTCTATGATATACTCGTGATCCTTCATAAATGGCTCATAATACTTAGAATACGCTTCTTTATATTTATTAATTATGTCGTTGTCATTTGCCCCATCTGTATAGCCAATACCTTGTAAAAATTCATTAAAGCAATCAACATAGTTGTCTATTAATTTTCTTGTTGTTATCCCTTCGCTTAATTCCTTCAATAGCTTTATTTGTATGACATAAATAGTGTCGATGTTTAAAAGATTCTCTCTAAATTTGTTTTGCTTCAATAGATTAGGAATTCTTCCTATAAGATCAGGAATTGCATTAACTTTAGCAGTTAAAATAAGATCATCAACCATCTTATAGAATATTCCAAGTATGATTAGCCTTTCCCATATCTTGAATTTTCTATTTTGAAGAATATCAATTGTAACCATTCTAAGGGGATAAAAATATTTTTTTAATGCATTAAATATAACCCCTTTTTTAGTACTAAATCTTTTTCTTACGCAAATTCTTTTGTTGACTGGTTCAGAAAAACTAATAAACCTCATCGGTTTTTCATTTAGAAGCACGATCCTTGCTGCTTCTGGGCAAGATAATGTCAGCGAGCGTTCAGTCTTATCATCAATAATATTTGTAATTTTAGGAAAAGTGTCGCATACAACAGAAAGATAGCTTTCTCCATATTTTAACTGCATACGACATAACTTATTCTCATCTAATAATGAGCATGCTTTATTTTCATCTAGAATTAGTTTTGCATAAGTATCAGTAGAAGACGAATTAAATATAGAGTTTTTTTCAATATATTTATCTACTATTGGACTAATCTCAGGATCATTAAGATTCTTATACTTTTTATATGTTTTTAGATCAACGTTTACTATCCATCTCATACAACAAGTTTCTTCACAATTAGTCATAATACACTGAAAATTCTTTAAATACTCTGGACCATATATTGTTCTGATTTCTTGAGTCATTTAACTACCTCCCTAAAAAACTAAACTATCTACCGAAAAAAGATTTAAATTTTGTAATAAAACTATTTGATCTTATACTGTTTAGTATTTCTGGCACTTCTTTAGTCATCTCTTCTCCTAATTCAGAGTTTACTATTACATCAATTGCTCGAGTAGCTTCAGATTTAGCATAAGTAATATAAAATGGTGTTTGCTCTTTGATAGCACGGCTTACAACCTTACTTTCCAGAATACATCCTATAGGTACTATATCAAAATCCAGAAAGTTCTTCACAACTTTTGTCATCTTATTCAGAATCGATTGACCTTCTACTAAAGTCTCGCATTTATTGACAACTAGCTTTAAGTTTACATCAGAACTGATTGACAGTATAACCTTAATAATTGAATAGGCATCAGTGATTGCGTGTGGCTCAGGTATCGTAACAATAATCGTTTCATCAGAAGCAAAGATAAAATTCGTAATATTCTTTGATAATCCTGCACCAGTATCTATTAGAACATAATCAAAATTCTTACTTAAATAATAAAAACCAACTGTTATCCTTGCTATCTGCTCCTCTGTTAAATAAGCAAGATCTTGGATTCCGCTTCCTCCAGGAATAAGCTTAACACCACCAGGAGCTGCTACAATTATTTCTTGTAAAGTTTTTGAGCCATCTATAACATCTATTAAATTATATTTCGGAGTCAATTTTAATAAAACATCAATGTTTGCCATACCTAGATCAGCATCCATTAGTACAACCTTTTTTCCTCTCTTTATTAATCCTAATGCATAATTAATAATAAAGCTTGTCTTACCTACTCCTCCTTTACCACTTGTAACAGTTATAAATCTACATATATTTGAAATAGTATTTTGAATTATTTCAATTTGAGATCGATCAGCAGGTAGACCAATCAACAATGAATGAGCATCAATGTTTCTATCTATAACTTCTGTAGCAAATTCACAGATACCTTGAGGGGTATGAACCTTAAGGTTTAAAATCAGACCAATATTAATAGGCACATAAACACCTTTATAAATAGGTGAAGAAATTTCTAAACGATTATCAGTGATTGATAGGATACTACTTTGATAAACATCCTTATAAAAGACCGAGTTAGTTGTTAACTGAATGGATTGACCACTTTCTAGTTTATATAAACTCATTATAATTTTCTCCCTACGATCTTTTTAATTTGTATACTAAAATTTGTATGCTAAAGCTATACTAAGAAAAACTTTAGCTCTATTATAACTTACTATTATAGGATGTCAATTTTTTTTAATGAATTTGCCGAATTTGCCACCTTTCTACGTAACTATTCAGAGATAACAAAATTTTTCTCTCTTAAGTACACCGTGGGTTTTAACCCGTGGTGTACTAAGCCACAAAGTCTATGGCTGTTTCTAGGCAACAATAATATTAGAAACCCAGTATAGCATTATTTTCAACCTTTCAACCTTATAGTTAGGGAATATATTCAAGATATTTTGTACTCTATCACATAACATTATCACATAACGTATCAAAAAGATTATAATGTTCTTAATAGTTATAATGATGTATAATTATAAAGGTGAATATTTACATTGACATAAATATTTAAATATTCTCAAATAGTAAATTTTGTTTTTGGAGGATTTAGTTATGTACAATTTAAATGAAAGAAAAGATGCTAAAGAGGTTATTCTGCCGGAAAACCAGCGGTTATGCTCATGTGTAAAAGCTGGAGATTTAGAAGGAGTAATAAACTTAATAGATGAAGGCGCTACAGACATTGATAGAGCTTTAATTCTTGCAATTGAGAAAGGACATCTAAAGGTATGTAAAATACTTATAGAAGCAGGCACTACAAATCTGGATTCTGCATTATCTTATGCAGTCGAAAAACGTAAATATGCAATGGAAGAAGCTCCAGATAAATATGATATTATTATCAAGCTTCTAGTAAGTGAAGGGGCAAATATAGAAAAAGTTCCCAAAAATCCATTAAATGAACTAATATTGGGAGAATTGCCGGTGAAACAAAGAAATATGGTAGATGAGAATATTAAAGGTATCTTAAAAAATATGAAAAATATATTCAAAAATATATCGAATAAAGGGCAGACTGTTCTAGACGATGGTTCTTTTTTGAAATGGAACTCTGAAGTTAATAATATTTATAAATCAATTTGTAACGGCTATGATAAAGGTGTATTAAAAATAATTGATCTTAGGAAAATTGAACTTGCTCTTAATCAAGTCGATAAGCATTCTATAGTAAATGTATTTGTACAAATAAATCAAAGTAAAGATATACCATCTGAAAACAAACTACCGGTAGAATTTATACCTGAGTTAGTTATGATGGTTGATTCTTTTATAAATAACAATATTGAAAGAGATATAAATGAAGCACAAAATGCTGTACTAAAAACTATTCTTATAAATATTAATAATATTTGTAGAAATTTATACTCATTATCGACTGCTATAATTCCTAATCAAGCTGTTCATTTAAAAAACAGACTTTTTTCTTGCTGTACATTTTAAAATATGATGTTTCACTAGCGTGTTGGTTGAGGAGTAGCAAGTTGTGATTGAGGAGTAGAATCCTTATTCAAAGAATCCTTAGTTGCTTTACTTCCTATATTTTCTCCTTGCCCTTGAGTATCTTCTGGCAAATTTCTTTTTGCTGAGCTAAAGCTACTACTAATTTGTGTTAAAGAATCAATAGCTGTCGCACGGGGTCTTGTATAATTCTCTGATACTTTCTCTTCTTGCAGCTGTTCTGGTGAATGTTCTTTGCATTTTGAACCTAATATGGGAATGAGATTTTCTTTATTTTTTTGGTCGACATATTTATCAATGTTCTTATTATAATAATCCAATTGATTGCTAAGTTCTTGCATATTTAAGCCTATGGCTAATACTTTATCACGTTCTGTATTTTTACCAACATGAATCAATGTATAACTAGCGTTAGGATTATTTGCTGGTATTTTTGAAATCAATTCTTCGTAGCTCATTCCGGTACGATTAAAATCTCTAAGATGTGATGGATCCTCAGTAGAAAAAAGTAATTCTGTTGTTGTACAACTAAGAGATCGTCCGATTTTACTATTGGCAGGTCTAGCATATACTATGCTTTCGTTTAGCACAGATTCCAATGCAGCATCTGGATCTTTAGTCTCATGGGCTTCTTTATTGCCTAAAGCACTATTTAAAGTTTTATTAAAATCAAGTAACATTTCTCCATAACCACGGCGTGTTCCTAGTGCTTGTTGTACTGGAGAATCTAAATATCCGATGATAAGATCTTTTTTCATTTCTTCAATAGTTTCATTAGTTTTACCTAGAGATTTCAATAAAGATAATTTCTCTGGGGGCAAATGTTTTTCTACACCTGTTCCTGGTTCTGCTGGTCTTATATATCCCACAGTTTCAACGATCGAACTCTGTATTCTTTTAAGAAAATTTGGATCTCTCAAAGCAGTACCTGCAAATAAAGAAGTACTACTTCCATTTCCATCTTTTAAAGATATATCTTCGCCTTGTTTTGCTATATGTTTAGGAAAATCTCTTGTTAACTTAATTAAAGTATCTGAGTCTGCATTAATCTTTATTATTGCATGTTCTAAATCTTCATTATATGGTTTTATTCTACCTTGTATAAATTTAGATCTCTCTATTACAGCTTTTTGCACGGTTGTTTCTGCTGCTTGATCAACTTGACTTGCTGCTTGAGGTAAAACACTTGTAGCAGCAACTCCTTTAGAATCTTTAAATTGTGACATAATAGAATCCTCCTTCTAATTTGCCAAAATATTTATTTAAGGAACAGCTAAATAATAAAATCGGGTTTTAAATATATCTTGAAAGTTTAAAAAGTTTTTCTTAAGGTAAAAAGCATGAAATGCGTTTAGCTACTAAATTAAAGTATAATATATTGTCTTTATATAATAATTATACAATATATTATTACTTTTTAAAAGATGAATAAAATTTTTCAACTCTAATTGTTTAACCATTGTTTAATTTCTCATATGCTACTGAAAGCATTAATCTGATACGGTTTAGTTGATTTACTTCACTTGCACCTGGATCATAATCTATTGCATCATTTTCATCATTTGAATGGAGAGTAATAGTTGAATGTATTAACGGAGTCTTTTATGAGTATATAGATATTTTCGCTTTGGAAGAATTAGTGCAATTTTGTGTATATCAAGTCATCAAGACAAAAATTCAAATTAATAAATGTGCTAACTGTGGCAAATACTTTGTACCTTATTCTAAATCCAGTGAAATATATTGTAGTAATCCATATAAAGGCAATAGGACATGTAAACAAATAGGATACGAAAACAAAATTAAATCCGATGAATTTATGAAAGTATATAGAACAGCCTACAAGACAAAAAACGCTACTAAGAATAGGAATATCGCCAATAATACCCATGCTGGAGAATATTTTAATGAATGGGTAACAAAAGCAAAGCAAAAACTTGAAGAAGCTAAGGCTGGAAAAATTAGTCTTGAGAAATTCAAAGAATGGTTGAAGCAATAAAAAAATGGCAAAAATAATAAAGAATTGGCAAAAATAATATTCCAAATAAAGAGAACATAAATATTCCAATAAGAAATAATATTACTCAATCCGTTATATGGCAAGGGATTGAGAGGAATTAAAGTACTGGCATGAAATTAAACATAACGTTTTTATGTTCAATACCTTTGTCCCTGTTTTTCACATAGTTATCCAATCAACATGATGTAGATACTATCCTATATAAGGTTTTAACAAATTCGAATAATCTTTTGCTCCATGAACAATATGATAAATAAAAACTGTATTATCAATAAACTGATAAAAAGAAATATACGGTGAAGCAATAACCATCCTAAAACCACATTTTTTTAGCTCATCATCTGGAGCATATACTCCAGAGTTAGGAAATTGTTCAAGTCTTCGTAAAGAACTTATTATTTTTTCAAGGGCATTTTCAGCTGCTTTTGGACTATTTATAAAAATATAATCAAAGATTTCTTGTAAATCTTCCCATGCAGTAGGAAGCAACTCTACTTTATACTTTTGAATGAATTTTCTCCTTTAAGTATTTTTCAGCTTCATCAAGTGAAATAGTAGGTCTTCCAGAAATACGCTGTTGTTCTGCATACATAAGTTTTTCACGCAAATTTAAAATTGCTTCTCTTTTCTCAAATGCTTCAATGCTCATTACAACTAGATCACCTTCGCCATTTCTTGTAATATATATAGGTTCTGCTTTTTCGTGTGCAAGATTTGCAATTGAACTATAGTCATTGCGTAAAGTAGTAGATGATTTTATTATCATAGTTTTCACTCCTTTAATTGTTGTATTATTCTATTATAATTATATCATAATTCTATCATAATTCTATCAGAATAATACAATACAAATAAAATACTTTTGCACAAAAAATCTTTTTTTTGCTATGATATAATTAAATAATGTACCAACGTCTTTCTGAATTAGAATATAAAGAACAAGAAATAATTCTTTTCAATGAGTAGAACTCATTGAAAATAACCCAAAATATGATATACTGCCATAATTCTGCATGGTAACGGTAGCACCATATGGTGCACCATTTAAGTTTTCAATTACTTCGGTGTTATTATTAAAATTGTAACTTAAAATAACCCATCCTGTTGGAACAGCAGAATTCAAAGCGACAGTTTGTGTTGAACCATATTCCGTACTTGCAAAAACATTAAAAGGCATAAAATTAAAAACAACTACAGCTACAATCAAAAATATTACTACTAACGAATTCTTTTTTAATTTACACATAAAATCATCCTCCTAATAATATTTTTTTCATTGACAGTTTGTGCTTGAAAGCAATTCGTAGATCGTGTCATTATTACAGCCTCAATCGAGGGTTCGTCAAATCCTTCTGTTAGTATCATACAATTCGTTAGAACTTGGGGTTGTATACACAAATCGTCCAAAAGTGTTCGGTAGGGGATTCAGTAAATGGAACAGAAATTACTGGCATAAGTCCCAAACAATACCACTTCTACATTATAAAAGAATTAGGTGGGTTTATATATTTGTATTATTTCCTATTTTTCTTCATCTAACTCAGGTTAAATTACCAGAACTGCTCTAAATCTTGTTTTTGCCTTCATCATTTTTTCGTAAGCCTCTTTTACCTGCTCTAGCGGATATGTCTCAATTATAGGATGAATATCAGTGAGTAGACTGAAGTTTATTGCATCTTTTCTAGTATTAAGGTCGCTGGGTACCCATCCCTGAATACTACGCCTACCATGTAACAACTGTCCTACAAATACCTGAATTGGCTCATCTAAGCCTGAAACAATCAATAATTTACCGTTAATAGCCTATAACCTTAACTCTTACCTGCCCTTCCTGGGGCTCAGGTATCTCTCTTTGAACCAATTCAAAATCAGCTCCAGGAGCACTCACCTGAATTGCTTTCATAATATTCATAATTTCACATCCATTCTTTAATTATAATTGCAATTTCATTAGAAATTAATAAACCTTTCTTTTGAGGAATTGTTTAATTTCTCATATGCTACTGAAAGCATTAATCTGATACGGTTTAGTTGATTTACTTCACTTGCACCTGGATCATAATCTATTGCAGCAATGTTAGATTTTGGATAAACTCTTTTTATTTCTTTTAAAACACCTTTTCCTGTAATATGATTTGGTAAGCAGGCAAAAGGTTGTAAACAGACAATATTATGTGTTCCTTCTTCTATTAGTTCAACCATTTCAGCAGTCAGAAGCCACCCTTCTCCTGCTTGATTTCCTAATGAAACAAATGGAGTTGCAAAATCAATCAATTCATAGATTGATCTGTATGGCTTAAAACGGTTGCTGATTTTTAATGCCTTGTTTATTTCTTTTTTGTAAAATTCCATAATTCGTATAGATAGGTTACCAAGTATTTGAGCTTTTTTTGTTGTGGCATGATAGTAATACTTAAAAACAGAATCATAGCTAAAATACAAAAGCATTCCGATAAGGTCTGGAACTATAACTTCTGCACCGTACTTTTCCAACAAATTAACAATTCCATTATTAGCAAAAGGGCTAAATTTTACTAATATTTCTCCAACAACTCCAACCTTAGGTTTTATGTCATTTGTAATTTGAAGGGTATCAAACTCATACACAAGTTGATATATGCTTTTATTGAATGAAGTTAAACTGGATTTTGCAACTAATTTTCTGCATATTAAGATCCACTTTTCATATAGGTTTTCTGTAGAACCTTTAAATTTTTCATATGGGCGTACCCGAAGGAGCAGCTTCATTAGGAGATCGCCAAGTACTAATGCTTTTAGACATTTGTCAATCAACTGTATAGAAAATTTAAATCCGTTGTTTTTCTCAATACCTTGAACACTCATAGATATAACAGGAACATAAGAAAATCCGGTACTTTTTAAAGCTTTCCTTATAAAATTAATATAATTGGAAGCCCTACAACATCCACCTGTTTGTGTAATAATTACTGAAGTGTTGTGAGTATCATAATCACCATATTTTAAAGCATGAATTATTTGTCCAACTATTATTAAAGATGGGTAACATGCATCATTATTTACATATCTTAATCCTTCGTTTATGATATTTTTATCTGTTGATTGTAAGACCTCAAATCTATATCCTGATGATAAAAATGCAGTTTCTAAAAGATCCATATGAATAGGGGCCATTTGAGGGCAAAGAATTGTGTGCTTTTCCCTCATCTCTTTAGTGAATAGTACTCTATTAAATGATTCACCTTTTTCATAAGGGATGACTCCATTTAGTTTTCGTTTTTCAATTGCGGCATTAAGGGACCTTATTCTTATTCTAGCATTGCCAAGATTGTTTATCTCATCAATTTTAAGTACAGTATATATGCGATTTAAATCTTTTAATATTCTTTGAACTTCGTCAGTTGTTATAGCATCAAGACCACAACCAAAGGAATTTAGTTGAACAATATCAAGATTGATATTCTTTCTCGCAAAGTTTGCAGCAGAATATAGTCTGGAGTGGTACATCCATTGATCTAATACCTCTAATGGAGGATAATCAATTTTTCCTATATTAGATATTGCATCCTCTGTTAAAACAGCATATCCGTATCCATTGATAAGTTCGGGGATGCCATGGTTTATCTCAGAATCAATATGATAAGGTCTTCCTAGCAAAACGATTCCATGTGTATTTGTTATATTTATATAATTTAATATTTTAAGTCCTTTTTCTCTAATATCATTTTTTGCGTGATCTTGTTCAGCCCAAGCTTTTTTTGTAGCGCTTACCAATTCTTTCTTTGAAATATTAAAAGATTTAAAAATATCATATAACCGTCTAATTAACTTATTTTTATTGCTAAATGATAAAAATGGATTTATAAAAGAGATATTTTTTTCCCTAAGAATATCCATATTATTTTTAATATTTTCAGGATAAGCGGCTACAATAGGGCAGTTGTAGTTATTGTTCGCGGTAGCAAATTCTTTACGTTCAAAAGAAACACAGGGATAGAATATTGTCTGAATTCCGCTTAGAACAAGGCTCATAATATGCCCATGGGCAAGCTTAGCCGGATAACAAACTGACTCAGAGGGTATTGTCTCTATACCAAGTTCATAAATATCTTTTGACGATTTGGGTGATATTTGAACTGAAAAACCCAACTCAGTAAAGAAAGTAAACCAAAACGGGTAATTTTCGTACATGTTCAAGACCCTTGGGATGCCGATTTTGCCACGTTTAGCCTCATATTCATCAATTGGAGTATAATCAAACAATCGTTTATTTTTATAGTCGATAAGGTTTAATTCTGAATTTGTTTTAGTTTTAATATTTGAGCCTTTTTCGCATCTATTTCCAGAAATAAACTTTTTATCGTTCTCGAATTTACTTATTGTTAATAGACAGTTATTGCTACAATTTTCACATCGGGTTAAAGCTGTAGTAAAACCAAATTTATCAAGATTTTCTGAATTTATAATACTTGATACTTTACCATTAACTTGTTTTTCTTTTGCAATTAATGCTGCACCAAAAGCACCCATAGTACCTGCGATATTGGGGCGTACAACATCTTTGTTCAATATTTTTTCGAAGCTTCTTAAAATCGCATCATTATAAAACGTTCCACCTGTAACAACGATTTTTTCTCCCAATTCGTTAGGATCCTTTAGTTTAATAACCTTAAACAGAGCATTTTTGATAATAGAATATGCGAGCCCTGCAGAAATATCATCAACACCAGCCCCTTCCTTTTGAGCTTGTTTGACACGAGAGTTCATAAAAACCGTGCACCTAGAACCTAAGTCGATAGGATCTTTTGAAAACAGTCCTATGTTTGCGAATTCTTCTATACTCATATTTATTGAGCTTGCAAATGTCTCTAAAAATGAACCACAACCGGAAGAGCAGGCTTCATTTAATATAATATCTTCAATGATATTGTCTTTGACCCTTAAACACTTCATATCTTGACCGCCGATATCAACTATGCAATTTACACCTGGTAAAAAAACTTCGGCTGCAGTATAATGCGCAACAGTTTCTATTTCGCCTATGTCAATTGATAAAGCTGTTTTTATTAGTGCCTCTCCATATCCAGTTATGCATGAATTAATAATAGTCACATCTTTAGGTAACTTAGAGTAGAGATCCTTTAGTACATTTACAACAGACAGTAGAGGATTTCCGTTGTTATTCTGATAATATGAAAATAAGATAGAATTATCGTTTCCAATTAAAACAACTTTTGTTGTAGTGGAACCAGCATCAATTCCAAGAAAAGCATTACCTATATAATTTTTTAAGTCGTTTCTTAAAAGAGCTTTTGAATTATGTCTTAATTTGAATTGCTCATAATCATAAAGAGAATCAAATAAAGGAGACAAACGTTCGACTTCCTGAGAATCAGTAAGGTTAATCTCAGACAATTGTTTAGTTAACAGTGAAAATTGTAAAGTTTCACCTTCGCTAGACATAATTGCGGCACCAATTCCTGCAAATATATGTGAATTATTTGAAAAGATAATATCTGGATCTTTTATATTTAAGGTTTGAATAAAGCGCATCCTCAGTTGACTCAAAAAATATAATGGTCCACCAAGGAAAGCAATTTTACCTCGTATAGGGTTACCACAAGCCAGACCACTTATTGTTTGGTTTACCACCGCTTGGAAAATAGACACTGCGATATCTTCCTTGGTTGCACCTTCATTTATAAGGGCTTGAACATCTGATTTGGCAAAGACTCCACATCTTGAAGCTATTGGATAAATATGCTTTGAAGTTCTAGCAAGTTCATTTAACCCTTGGGTATCAGTATTTAAAAGAATAGCCATCTGATCTATAAATGATCCAGTTCCACCGGCACATATCCCATTCATTCTTTGTTCAATTGTTCCACTTAGGTATGTTATTTTAGCATCTTCTCCACCCAGCTCAATAGCAACATCAGTAGCAGGGGCAAACTTTTTTATAGCGTTTGTGCATGCAATCACTTCTTGAACAAATGGTACATGTACCATTTCGGCAATAGCCATACCACCTGACCCTGTAAACGTTATACTGATGTCGCAATCAGACAAGAAATGGGGTGTTTCATTTAATAAATTAATTAATGTATTTTTAATATTTGAAAAATGTCTATTATAACTAAAAAAAACTAAAACAAAATTTAGATCTAAAACAACAATTTTTATTGTAGTTGATCCAATATCTATTCCCATATGAAATTTATTTTTCATGTGAATTACAGCTTAGGCTGTATTTCACCTCCATGATAGTGTTATATATAATACTAATATGAAAAATGTTATACTATTATTATCTTTTTGTCAAATTAATCAAAATAAATGCGCCCTCAGCTTCAGACTTGACATATGTTCGAAAATATTATAAACTAATAATAGGAAGAGAAATATTTAATTTTCATGGATCTCTTTTATACTTACAATTATCTTACTAGGATTACACTTATCATCTTACTAGACAATTATTAATATTATACTTCTAGCTTACCTGTGATTAAAATATTAATTTAAATACTAATATTAAATTGTAATAGAAAGAATACGAGGGCTTCCATCCAAGCACTTCAAATTCAAACAAGTCATTAAAACAGTCATACGACTGTGATCTTTCTAATCTAGAACTGCTTTTCTTATTAGTGAGTATAACTCAACGTCTTGCTCTACGTAAATGTAAAGCATCATTTGAGGATGAGGAGCCGAATCTATTATTTTTTTATCAGCATTTCTAATGCTGTTTATTTTTTGTCTAAAAACAGTTCCCGAAGGATTTAGTATTTCAACTTCATCTCCAGTTGTGATTTTATTGCGCTGTTCGATTAAAGCAGTTTTTGTTTCTTTATAGTACTCTAATACAAAACCTAAAAACTCATAGTTTCTTATATAAGAAGTTGTATTATAGATCTGTGACTCATCGGTTGGTTTTCCAAAGAAGAATCCGGTGGTGTATTCCCTATGGCTTGCTTTTGAGATCTCTTTTGCCCATGCTGGATCGAATCTATAATTATTAGGATCCACAAGATATGAATCTATTGCTTTACGGTATTCTTTTACAACGCAAGCAACATAGTATGAGCTTTTCATTCGACCTTCTATTTTAAGGCTTTTAACCCCACTTTGAATTAGCTCAGGCATATGTTCAATCATACATAAATCTTTTGAATTGTATATATATGTACCTTTTGCATCCTCAATTATAGGCATATATTGACCTGGTCTTTTTTCTTCTACTAAATAGTATTTCCATCTGCATGGATGTGCACAAAAGCCTTTGTTTGAATCTCTTCCTGCCATATAGTTACTCAAAAGACATCTTCCAGAGTAAGAAATACACATTGCTCCATGAATAAAGACTTCAAGATTCAGATCATCAGGAGATTTAGATTCAATAAGTATTATCTCAGCTAAAGAGAGTTCACGAGCTAGAATGATTCTTTTGATTCCTTGATCATACCAAAATTTTGCACTTCTCCAATTGGTGTTATTCGCCTGAGTACTTAAATGAATCTCCATATTTGGTGAAACTTCTTTTACTATTGCATAAACACCTGGGTCTGAAAGAATTATTGCATCAATACCAAGATTAGTAACTTTTTTTATATACTCTGGCATATTATCTAAATCCTCATTGTGTGGAATAATATTCATTGTAAGGTATATCTTTTTATTCCTCGTATGACAATACTCAATACCTTCTTTCATATCATCTAATGTAAAATTATCTGAAGACGCTCTTAAGCCATATTCTTGGCCACCAATGTATACAGCATCTGCGCCGTAAGTTATAGCAAATTTAAGTTTTTCCAAATTTCCAGCTGGTGCCAGAAGTTCAATGTTTTGCATAAAAGGTTACTCCTTAGTCTTTAAACTCAAAGCTACTCCATCACCAATTGGTAATAAAGATGTTTCTAAGCATGAATGGTTTGATATAGTATTTAAATAGTTTCGCATATTGTGTACTATTGTTATTTTCCTTCGTAAAACCAAATCATCTGCGGCTACCATTCCTTTATATAATATATTATCAGAAATTAGTATTCCACCTATTCTTAACATTCTTAAGCAGTGTGGTAAAAATTCATTGTATTGACCTTTAGCGGCATCTAAAAAAATAAGATCATAGTTTTTGTCTAGGCATGATAGTACATCTACTGCATCACCATAAAGTATGTTAATTACATCCTTAGTTCCTGATCTTACTATGTTTGATTTTGCTTTTTCGAACATAGAATCATTTTTTTCAATTGTATCTATAATACCACCAGGTTCCAGAAATGCTGACATCAAGATTGCAGAATAACCTATTGCAGTACCTATTTCTAGTACCTTTTTGGGTCTTATCATCTGACAGATTAAGGATATCAGACGAGAAACTTCGGGTTGAATGATTGGCACCTTATTTCTAGCCGCATAGATTTCCAGATCTTTCAAAATACCAGTTTGAGGCTTTATTGTTTTTCTTAGGTATTCGTTTATATAGTCATAACAGATTATAGTTTATCATCTCCTAGTCCAACCCATATTTTTTCTTTGCAATGTTGTGTTCCTTTAAAGTTGTTGAAAATACATGAGCTCCGTCACCCTTTGATAAGAAATAATAGTAAGTAGTCTTCATAGGGTAAAGTGCTGCTTCAATTGAAGAAATGCCCGGACAACAAATAGGACCAGGCGGTAATCCCTCGTATTTATAAGTATTGTATGGGCTATCTATATTTAAGTCTTGATCTAATAGTTTTTCTTTTATTGTTCCATTTCTCATAAGCAATACATACTCAACAGTAGCACAAGACTGCAGTCTTCTTAAAGAGAGGTTATCTGATTTTAGCCTATTCCAAAAAACGCTGGATATGACTTTTCTTTCATTTGAAAGTTTCGATTCTCTTTCTATAATGGATGCTAAAGTGATGATACCATCAACAGTTATTCCCAGTTCTCTTGATCTATGATAAAAAGTATTTGAAAATTTGTGATCAAAGTTATCAAGCATTGTGTCAATAATATTGTCTTCGCTAATTTTTAGATCAAAAAAGTAGGTGTCAGGGAAAAGATAACCTTCAAGTCTGTTATTTAACCTTTCTATTGAGTTGAAAAACATATAGTTTGCTTTTTTTATGTCTAATTTTCCCAAGAATTTAGACTGATTATTAATAAGTTTGTTGTCATATAAGACTTTGGTAATTTGTTTTAATGTAAACCCTTCGGGTATTGTTACTTTTATCCTATATGGGTCGCTACATAAAGCAGTCATTATTTGTTTATAGCTTAAGCTTGGGCTCAATTTATGAGTGCCAGCTTTATACATGACATCGTATCTGTATATCTTAGAAATTAGCTTGAACTTGAACTTGCTTCTTATTATACCATTGTTGTATAGTATATTTGCGATAGAATTAGTTGTTGAATTACGAGGAATTTCTATTACTATATCACTTGTATCTGTAACAGTTTCCTGTGTAATAATGGAAGATCCTAAACCAATATAAAAAGCATTGTCATCAGCCAAACAGATAAAAGGAATGACAATTAAACATGCTATTACAAGCGACACGAATATTTTTTGCAGATATGCATACTTTTGTTTTATTTTAGCTGTATTATTATCTGTATCCATTTTATCCCAATCAAATTCAATGGGTAAACAACAGGTAGAATGTACTACTAATTAAAAATTTTCAGCTTTAAAACGGAGATTTATTCTTTAATCATACCTAAGGTTTACCTATACAATATTTTTTTAACGCTTGCTTCTGATTTTTGCTCTCTGTTCTGTGATCAGTATTCTTTTGCGGATGCGAGTATTTTTTGGTGTTATTTCTAAAAGTTCGTCATCTTCAATAAACTCTAGTGATTGTTCTAAGCTGAGTAAAATCGGTGGTACTAACCTTAAGGCATCATCTGAACCAGAAGCACGCATATTCGTTACGTGTTTCTTTTTACAAACATTTACTACGATGTCTTCTTGTCTAGAATTAACTCCAACGACCATGCCTTCATATACTTTTATTCCTGGACTGATAAACAGATTTCCTCTTTCTTGAGCGTTATAGAGACCATAGGTTACAGCTTCGCCATCTTCCCAAGCTACCATTGCTCCTCTTTGACGACCTTGTACTTCCCCTTTGTAAGGTTCAAATCCATGGAATACATGGTGCATAATACCATTTCCTTTTGTATCTGTCAAAAACTCGGAGCGGTATCCGATTAAACATCTAGCAGGTATATTGAACTCAAGCCTCATATAGCCTTGAACAGCTGAATGCATATTGCATAGTTCTGATCTTCTAACCCCAAGTTTTTCCATAACTATGCCCATATAGTCTTCTGGAACATCAATTATTAATCTTTCAACTGGTTCGTATAGTGAGCCATTTATTTCTTTCATAATAACAGTTGGTTTTGAAACTTGAAACTCATAGCCTTGTCTTCTCATAGTTTCGATGAGTATTGAGAGGTGAAGTTCGCCTCTTCCTGATACTTTGAATGATTCAGGAGATTCTGTATCTTCAACTCTTAAACTAACATTACTTTCTAATTCTTTATACAGCCTGTCCCTTAAATGCCTTGATGTTACAAAAGTTCCCTCACGCCCAGCAAATGGACTATTATTGACACTAAATGTCATAGCAATGGTTGGTTCATCAATTTCGACGAATGGTAGAGATTCAGGGCAATCAACACTGCATACTGTTTCTCCGATATTTATGTCTCCTACACCGGATACAGAAACTATATCACCTAACATTGCCTCATCTGTCTCAACCCTCTTTAGACCTTGAAATACATATATCTTGCTAATTTTTATATTTTGTGTCGAGCCATCTTTTTTACATACAACGGCTTGTTGTCCTGTTTTTATTGTTCCTCTTTCTATTTTGCCAATTGCAATTCTTCCTACATAATCGTCATAATCTATGCTAGATACTAATAGTTGCAGAGGCTTATCGAAATTACCTTTTGGGCAAGGTACATTTTTTATAATAGCCTCAAATAGAGGTTGTAAATCCTTTTTTTCATCTGAAATATTATCTATTGCAAAACCATCTCGTGCTGAAGCATAAATAATAGGGAAGTCAATTTGATCATCATCAGCTCCAAGTTCTATAAAAAGATCTAATATTTCATCAACAACTTCATTTGGTCTAGCCTCTGGTCTATCAATTTTATTTACAACAACAATAGGTTTAAGATTTAGCGAAAGAGCTTTTCTTAAAACAAATCGGGTTTGAGGCATTGTACCCTCAAAAGCATCTACTAAGAGCAATACTCCATCTACCATTTTGAGTACTCTCTCTACCTCTCCACTAAAGTCAGCGTGTCCTGGGGTGTCGACTATATTGATTTTGACTGAGTTGTAAGAAATTGCAGTATTTTTTGCAAGTATTGTAATACCACGTTCTCTTTCAAGATCATTTGAGTCCATGACTCTTTCTTGTACAATTTCATTTTCACGAAAAACTCCGCTTGTCTTAACATTCCATCAACTAAAGTAGTCTTTCCATGATCAACGTGTGCAATTATTGCAATATTTCTAATATCTTTTCTAATATTTTCCACAAAGATTCTCCTTTTTAAACATGACTTATAAAAGGATAACATATTCTATTTCTTTTTGCTAGAAGTATTCCAAAAAAATGATGCTATATAAAAAATGATGCTGTAAACTCGGAAAAAATATCCTTGAAAATTAAGCCTAAACATGCTACATTTTAATTAATATTAAAATTAAGGTTAAACAGTAATATACTTTGCTTTTTTAAAATAATAAAATCAATTTTATTTGCTGTTTTCCTTTGAAAATTTAGGAGGGATGGTTATGCAAAATTCTAAAGAATTTTTAAATGGAGAACTATTTTATGCAATTTTATGTGGTGATACAAAAGAATGCGAGAAACTACTTAATGAAGGGGCTAATCCTAATGCTGGAGATAATCCTTTGTGTATGGCATTATTTATAAATGTTACAGAATTAACTCAAATCTTGATTTATCATGGAGCTGATGTTAATGTTAGGGATAAGAAAGGAAATACTCCTTTGCATTGGGCAGCAAAGTATTTTAGTAAATACGTAGTTAAAACACTACTTGAATATGGGGCTAATGTTAATGCTATAAATAATAAGGGAGATACTCCTTTGCATTGGGTGATAAGGAATTATAATAATAAATACATAACTCAAACACTACTTGATTATGGGGCTGATGTTCATGCTAGGAATAAGAATGGAGATACTCCTTTGATGATAGCAGAAAGAGGTCATGATAACGAAATACTAGCTCTACTAAAAAGACCAGGACCTCTTATATGTCAACCAACTCCACCTATTTCCTCACTATCAACACCTGCTTTGGGGAGTGCAGGATCACCTGCATTAAATCAACCATCACAACCTATACCTACAGCACTTGCGGCATTTTCAATAACAACTTTGTAAAATATTTAATACAGGGCCAGAATACAGACAGATTAGGAGTATAAGCTTCTAATCTGTTTTTTGCACAAATTCAAGCGCTGATAATGTTTGGCATGTCTCCGTATTTATTATATGGTACAGGTATACATATCTTACCCTGAAAAAGAGGAAGAACAAAACCAGGAGCTTATTGAAAAGTCAGTAGAATTTATAAGAAATATACTGCCACAAACGATGGAAAATCTTTCTAAAATACCAGATCCAAGAGATATAACAAAGGTTAAGCATGGGGTCACAGTGCTATTGTTATATGGGGTATTAAATTTTATTTATCAAGTTTCATCAAGAAGAGAAGCTAATAGAGAAATAACAAAACCAATAATATTCGAGAATTTAGAACATATGTTTCCTGATCTAAAAACAATGCCACATGCGGATACATTAAATAGATTACTTAAGGACTTAGATAATGTAAGTCTGATAGAAGATGAAATTTTCAATATAATAAATAGATTTATTCGTATGAAAAAGTTTGTGAATCTATTGATCCAAAAGCAATTCACAATAATAATAGATGGGACATGTAAATTTTCTAGAGATAAAAGATGGGCTAAAGAATGCTTAGAAAAGAAAGTTGGGAAAGCGATTGAAGGGGAAGATGAAAAGAAAAAATATTATTGTTATGCAGTGTAAGCAAGTATTTGTATTTCAAGGACTCTATGCTGCCATTTTTAGTGAATTTTTAGAATATAGCCAGAAGAGCAATAACAGGGAAATAGTAAGAAAGATTGTGAAACCAACGGCTTTAAGAGGCTCATATCAAGAATAAAGAGGAAATTCCCAAAATTAAAAATAAGAATCTTAGCAGATGGTTTATTTGCAACTTTTATGCTTCACTCTTGGACATTAATAGATAAATATGTTATATTAAATTTAGAGGCTAATAGTTTTTATCTTAAATTAGAGTCGACAAACTAAAATGTTAAATTGTAACCTCGGTGAGTATAAAAATTTAGGAAGAATTGTTATGCAAAGATTATTTAAAAATTCGTATTCGTTTCAGTCTCAAGAAGAAAAAGATTCCCAGCTTATTGATGCAGCTAAAATAGGAGATACAGACAAAGTCAATGCTCTTTTGGTTAAAGGTGCTAATGTTGATGCTAAAACCTATTTGGGACAAACTGCTTTAATGTTCGCTGCTTCAAATGGGCATAAAGATATAGCTGTTATGCTTATTGGCAAAGGTGCTGATGTTGATACTAAAACCTATTTGGGACAAACTGCTGCTTTAATGTTCGCTGCTGGAAATGGGCATAAAGATATAGCTGATATAATTATTAGCAAGTATTGGGAGCATAAAAAATTTACACCAACGTGTACACCAACGCAGATGATTTTAGGCAAGTTTAGACGATTTTAGATGAGAAATAAGCCTAATATTTACCAATCATATTACAACATCAAATAATTTGCATAGAACATCAATAATCTCTAAACCCTACAGTACCTGAGAACTTGAATTATAGTTTGCCCAATTTCTGCGTCATACGCATCATTACTTAATGATGCACAGGAACCAGGATACTTATTTAAATAATATGTTCCATCAATATCACGTTTGGTTGAGTTTACTATTATTTTATTATCTTGAATATGTATAGAGAGGCTTCGTTTGTCACTTGAAAAGTTCTTCCAATCATTAGTTCCAAGCTTACTCATAAGTTCTCTATCATTAGAAGGAGTACTATTTTTGCATAATTTCAAAGCTGATCTGATAACCTTGCCAAGTTTTTCATGATCATAGGGAGTTATCAGTATAATTGGACTGTCTTTTATTGCTTTACCAATACCATTATCATCTTTTACATATGGTATTATATAAATATTTTGAAGATTATCAATAAAAATACTTATATTACCATGTGCTATAATATCAATTTTTTCTGATAGTAATTTATTATTTTCATCTTTCCATTTTTTATAAAGGTAACCTATGATTATCATTAATATTAGTAATAGTAAATCAATAATAAAAAATAATTTAATCATAATTATTATATCGGTAGGATTGCAAGTAAAATTAACATAAAACGAGGTTAAAAGCCATATGAATTTTATTGATAAAAAAAATTTTTATTGATAAAATCAACTTGAAATTAAATAGAAATTAATACTTTTAATATTATTTTTAGAAGGGATGATTTGTTTGGAAAGTGAATCGGTTATTAAAAAATCAACTTATGAGGCTGCACTTGTAAGAAGTCGGGAGATAGAGAAGCAATTAATTAGCAATCCTTCAAAATTTAGAGTCTTGACGGGGGATAGGCCAACGGGTAGTTTACACATTGGACATTTGTTTGGCTCCCTAGAAAATAGGGTTAGATTGCAGAATATGGGAGTGGAAACTTTTATAGTTATAGCTGATTATCAGGTACTTACTGATCGAGAAATATCAAGTTCAATATCAGAAAATGTTCTTGAATTAACTATAGATTATTTATCTGTAGGATTAGATCCTCAGAATGGAAGAACCTATATGTTCCCTCATAGCCATATACCAGAGCTTAATCAATTAATTATACCATTTTTATTTCTGGTTACAAACTCTGAGCTTGATAGGAATCCAACTGTAAAAGAGGAAATAAAAGCAGCACAATTAAAAAGTATAAGTACAGGCATGTACACATATCCTGTACATCAGGCTGCAGATATATTATCAGTGAAGGGAAATTTGGTTCCTGTTGGAAAAGATCAGCTACCTCACCTTGAGATGTCAAGAGTTATTGCTAGAAGGTTCAATGCAAGGTTTGGTGATGGGGAAAAAATTTTTATAGAACCAGAAAGCTTGCTAAGTAGTGCTCCATTGATTTTAGGCCTTGATGGCGGGCAAAAGATGAGCAAGAGCAGGAATAACGCAATAATGCTTAAGTCTTCAGAAGATGAAGTTGCAAGTCTTATAAAAAAGGCAAAGACTGATTCAGATCGGGTGATTACCTATGATGAAGAAAATAGACCTGAAGTTGCAAATCTATTAAGAATTTGTTCTTTAATATCTGGCAAAAATCCAAATGATATAGCGCAAGATTTAGGTGACCAAGGTGCGGGAAAACTAAAAAAACTTACAACCGATCTATTAAATGCTTACTTAAATCCAATAAGACTAAAAAGAAAAGAAATTGAAAATAATAAGGATTATATAAGAGATGTTCTTAATAAAGGTATAAAGCGTGCACGGGAAGAAGCTGAAAATACTCTTAAGGATGTAAGAAGAGCTATGAATATGGAGTTTTAAAAAAGAAACTTTTCTCATGCACATCTAGTCCTAACTAAAGTACAGATGTGTTATTTTTTGTTGAAAAAGTGCATATTTGATGATATAATTTCATTATAAGGGAAAAACGTAATTCTGGTCAATTTTGATGTCTTGCTTCATTTATCCAAAGTTTAAATTGTTTTTGTTGATAGTGCAATTGTGCTTTTAAAATTAACTAAATAGTAATGAGGGAGTGAAAAATATGAATAATAAGCATTATTTTGTCCCTGATTATATGTTAAAATTCAAGTGTCTTATGTGTGGTGAATGTTGTAAGGGTTGGAAAATTAAACTTGATGCTGATACTGTAAAATATTATACCGAGCTTGGAAAAACTGATCCAGAATTTGAAGAAATACTGAAAACTGGCATGGCTATTGATCCGGATAATAAAATAGGGACAATTGTATTAAAGGATATGCCTACTACACCTAATAGCACTCAAAAAGAAAACCAAATACCTTCAAACTTATATGATAATGTAGAAACCCCGATTAAATTAGATGATGTTTATGATATTTCTAATGTTGGGGCTAAAGTTTGTCCGTTCTATGATTCAGATGGCTTGTGTATTATACAAAAAAAATATGGAATTGAAGCATTATCAGATATATGTAAAGAGCATCCCAGAACATTATACGAAACTGAGAGAGGCATCGAAATATTTTTATCATTTTCTTGTAAAGGTGCTGCTGAGTTGTTAAAGAAAAAAGAGCCTATGCAATTTTTAAATGATCCTGAAGGCTATAGTTTTGTAGGCTTACATAACTATTCTTCTATAACGAAGCTTGATTTACAATTAGGAAGGGTTGGAAAGCTTAAGTATTTTGACCATGAAACAGACTTTATTAAAATATTGCAGTTAAGAGAACTTAATTTTGATTCTCGCGTAATATTATTAGGGATGGCTGTAAACAAGATTAAGGATGGAGATAAAGATGCAGCTTCTAAGTATCTTTCGTCAATCGATCCAAGGCTTATTAATGAAATTAAATCTATTAAGGGACGCCCAGATTTGTTGGTTTGGGCAATTAAAAAAGTAATTGAAGATAGATTATTGCTTGAGGTCTGCAATAGAACCTTTAGTTTACTTTTTGGAGATGGATCGGCTGAAGGGGTAAAGAAGTTTATGGAAGCCTATAATAAATACTATAGACCAAACATGGAAAAGGTATCACATATCCTTGAGAACTTCTTTGCAAGTTTTGTCTTTGGTAAAAAATTTTATAATTACAAGTCGCTAGAAGCTTATCTGATGCTGGTATTCTATTATTCTGCAATAAGATTTTTTGCAGTCTCAAAGAGCATCGTTTTAGAAAAAGAACTGGATGAAGATTTGCTGATTAGTGTTATAAATAGGCTTGACCGAAGAATAGAACACAATAAGGCTTATAAAGAGTCTATCCTAAAACTTGCTGCAGATGGTGATTTAAATAAAATCAAGAGAATACATCTATTATTAAATATTTGATTTATATAAAACAGACACTGCTGTATAGCAGTGTCTGTTTTAATAGAAATCTTTATCTTTTATCTAATTCTTCCTTCAAAAGCTTATTAATTATTTGAGGATTACCTTTACCCTTGCTTTCTTTCATGGCTTGTCCTACTAAAAATCCAAAAGCTTTGGCTCTACCGCTCTTATAGTCTGTCACAGACTGCGAATTATCGTCTAGGACTGTTTTCACAAGATCTAACAGTTCACCTTCATCACTTACTACTTGAAGTTCTTGTTCTTTTACTATTGTTTCAGGACTTTTATGAGTATCAAACATTAGTGCAAAAACTTTTTTTGCTATGTTGCCGCTAATTGTACCTTTATCTATTAATTGAATCATTCTTGCTAAATATTCTGCAGGGAAAGGAAGCTCTGTAACGTCCAACTCTCTATCATTTAATATTTTCATAAGATCACCCATAATCCAGTTGCTTACAGCTTTAGCATTATTGCTCGAACTCACAGCTTCTTCAAAGAAGTTTGCAAGGAATTTTGATGATGTCAAAAGCCATGCATCATATTCAGGTAATCCATAAGTTTCAATATATCTTTTCTTTCTTGCTTCTGGTAGTTCTGGTAGTTCATTTTTTAATCTTTCAATCCAATCTTTAGTAATAAAAATTGGTGCTAAATCTGGTTCTGGGAAATATCTATAATCATGAGCTTCTTCTTTACTTCTCATTGAGTAGCTAACACCTTTTGTATCATCCCATCTTCTTGTTTCTTGAACAATAGTACCACCAGATTCAATTTCACTTATTTGACGATTAGTTTCAGATTCAATTGCTCTAGCAATTGATCTAAATGAGTTGAGATTTTTCATTTCTGTTCTTGTTCCAAATTCTTTTTGTCCCTTTGGTCTTACCGATAAGTTTACATCAGCTCTAAGAGACCCTTCTTGCATCTTACAATCAGATACCTCAATATATTCTAAAATAGATTTTATATTTTCTAAATATGTTCTGGCTTCCGCTGCGTTACGCATATCAGGTTCACTTACGATTTCAATTAAAGGCACACCGCATCGATTAAAGTCTATAAGAGTACCAGTACCCCATTCATCATGCATAAGTTTACCGGCATCCTCTTCTATATGTATCCGTGTCAATCCAATACGTTTTGTTTTACCATTAACATTGATATCTATATATCCAAGATTGCATAAAGGTAAGTCATACTGTGAAATTTGATATGCCTTTGGTAAATCAGGGTAGAAATAGTTTTTTCGGTCCTGTTTACTAAAGGCCGATATCTGGCAGTTTGTAGCTATACCTGCTTTGATTGCATACTCAACTACACTTTTGTTTAAAACTGGCAAAACTCCTGGCATACCTGTACATATTGGGCATGTATGTGTGTTTACATCTCCTCCAAACTCAGTTGTACATGAACAAAATATCTTTGATTTTGTCGAAAGTTCAGCATGGATTTCAAGTCCAACGACTACATCATATTCCATTCTTTTCACCTCACATTCTGTATCAGATTTTGATTAAAATTGGCGTTTACTTCATAAGTATATCCAGCTTTTATAAGTGTACCTTCATCGAAAGCCTTGCCAATTAATTGAAGACCTATAGGAAGGTTATTTGAATCTAATCCACAAGGTATAGACAATCCGGGCAGTCCTGTAATATTAACGGATACCGTATAAATGTCACACAAATACATTGAGATTGGATCATCTGTTTTTTCTCCAAATCTAAATGCTGTTTCTGGAGAGGTTGGTCCAATAATTAAATCATATTTTTTCAAAGCTTCATCAAAACCATTTTTGATTAGGGTTCTAACCTGTTGAGCTTTTTTATAATATGCATCATAGTATCCGGAACTTAGAGCATAAGTTCCAAGCATTATCCTTCTTTTTACTTCCGAACCAAATCCTTCACTTCTTGTTTTTATATAAAGATCTAAAAGATCTGAGAATTTGGAAGGTCTATAACCATATTTAATACCATCATACCTTGCCAGGTTTGAGCTTGCTTCAGCTGATGCTATTATGTAATAAGCAGGGATAGCATATTCTGTAATCGGAAGTGAAAATTCTTCACAAGTAGCTCCAAGACTTTCAAATAGCTTAATTGCATCTAAAACTGATTTTTTTACTTCAGGATTTATTCCTTCACTAATATATTCTTTAGGAATACCTAGTTTTAAGCCTCTTACATCATTGTTTAAGAATGATGTGTAGTCTGGGTGTTCCAAATCTATTGAAGTAGAGTCTTTCTTGTCATATCCGTAAATTGCATTCATAACGAGTGCACAGTCTGTAACATCTTTGGTAAGCGGTCCAATTTGATCTAGTGATGATGCATAAGCAACTAATCCATACCTTGAGACTGCACCATATGTAGGTTTTAAACCAACGACACCGCAAAGTGCAGCAGGTTGTCTGATCGATCCTCCGGTATCTGAGCCAAGTGCAAAAAATGCTTCTCCTGCGGCTACAGAAGCTGCAGAACCGCCGCTCGATCCCCCTGGAATTCTTTGGATATCCCAAGGATTTCTAGTTTTTTTAACACTTGAATTCTCAGTTGAACTACCCATCGCAAATTCATCCATATTAAGTTTCCCTAAAAGGATTGTCCCTTGATCATATAATTTTTCTACAACAGTAGCATTATATGGAGGAATAAAGTTGTGTAGTATTTTGGAAGCACAGGTTGTTTTAATACCTTTTGTGCACATATTATCCTTCAAACCCATTGGTATTCCTATTAGAGGAGGTAAATTATCTCCAATTGATATTTGTTTTTGTAGTTCGGTTGCCCTTTTTAAAGCTTCTTCCCTGCAAAGAGTTATATATGCTCCTATTTTATTTTCAACATCATCGATTCTACTATAAACTGATTCTGTAACTTCAACAGCACTAACTTTCTTGTTTTTCAATAAATTACTTATTTCATGTGCAGTCATTTTGTAAAGATTCATTTGTAACCTCCTGATAAATAAAGATCTACTCGACAACTTTTGGAACTTTAATGCAACCATTTTCATGTAAAGGAGCATTAGAAAGCATAATATCCCTATCATATGAAGGTAAAACTTCATCATTCCGGAAAACATTAGCCATTGAAATAACATGTGCAGTAGGGACAACATTAGAAGTATCCAGCGTATTTAACTTCTCTACGTATGTTAATATTTTTCCCATTTCGCTTGTGAACTTTTCGATCTCATTATCATTAAACTTCAATCTTGCTAGATTCGCAACATATTCAACCGTTTCTTTCGTTATCTTCATAAAACTCCTCCTTGACTTAGATCTAATTTGGGCTTAACTATATCATACCGCACCTAACGGTGCAAGTATTCAGAAGTTAGAAGTCAGATAAGATTATTATACTACCCTGGAAACTCTCTCGTTTTATGCGAGAAAGAATAGCAAGCAGTCTTGTTTTTTAAAAATACAAACACCACTTGATATAATTTATACTTGCCGAGGTAATAATTTTTTTAATGAAGCAAGTATTAACATGCACTAACGGTTTCAAAAATGTTATTTTGAAACCTAGTTCAGTATATATCAAGTGGTAAATAATGAATATTTTAATTAACAGACAAGTTTGTCTTTATTTATATTAAAATTTCTTCGTGAAACTGATTCTGTGTATTGGACAGATACCATATTTTCTAATCATATCAATGTGTTCTTTTGTACCATAACCTTTATGTTTCTTAAATCCATATTGAGGATAAAATGCATCTAGCTCTTCTATTAATCTATCTCTTGTTACTTTTGCAATAATTGACGCTGCAGCTATAGAAATACTTAAAGTATCTCCTTTGATAATTGATAACTGTTTTATTCCTATATTTCTTAATTTAACTGCATCGGTCAAAAGCAACTCAGGCACTTGTTTTAATGTAAGAACAGCAACTTCCATCGCTTTTATGGTTGCATTCAATATATTTATCTCATCGATTATATTCTCATCTACAATACCGACACTATAAGTAATACATTCCCTAATGATAATATCATACAGTTCATCTCTCTTTTTAGGTGTAAGTTTTTTTGAATCGTTAAGTCCTTTTATAAAAATATCCTTTGGTAAAATTACTGCACCTGCAACTACCGGACCTGCTAAAGGTCCTCTGCCTGCTTCATCAATTCCTGCAATAAAATTAATCCTTTGATCATAAGCATCATTTTCATATACACACATCTTATTGTATCTTATTAATTCTTTTTCATAAGCTTTCATCTTGGCATTGTTTTTTGTGTCTTCTATTATCATTTTAACGTTCCAATTAGATCTTCTTTATATAAATATGGGAATAAATCTAAACACTTATTATTCCAGTTTATTTTAACAGAATTTTCAGTATTGTCATTATTTAATGATGCGATATTAAACTTAATTGCTTGAACACCGAAGCTCTTGTTATTAAACCTTAGAATTGAGTCATATCCAACAGTACCTGTAAAGCTTATTCTTGCCTCTATTTTTGTAAATGAATCAATATATTTTTCTAGAATATCGTTACCCATGGATACAAACCAATTTTCAAATTCGCTGTTATTATAGACAGATTCTTTTATACTATGAGAAAATGCACCGAATGCGTTTGACTGTAAGCTTTCGTATTTTCCTTCTAAACTATCAATTCCATAGAAGTATTTAGCTAGAAATAATTTTTCGAAGTTTTTATCGTTAACATCTATAGATATAATAAGTTTGTCTGGAACTTTTGCATCTTGTTCAATTGTTATTTGATCAACTGTAAACTTGGTTCCATTTAGATCAAAGTTACTATAGCTATTTTTTAATATTTTTGTAAATTTATCAGAATCTTTTATCGAATAAACACTAGTTGCAACGCTTTGGTAATCTTGGTCAATGTCTGATGATGATGAATAATAGCTATTAAAGAAGTTATTATACCAGAATAGGCTAGACCAATCTATTATATTTTTACCATATTCATTAACAAATTGTGCTGCGTCAAAGTACGTTTGATTATTTTGGTTTGGAGATTGGCCGGTCAAAAGGGACATCAGGGATTCGTAGAAACTATGTATATATAAGACAGATTTTGGATTAATACTGTCCGTGTATGTTAAGGTACCTACTATCGGCATCTCGTACTTCATTGATACTGAATTCAGTATTTGGGATATTTTGTCATCCAAAACCGATTCTTTTAAAGTTAAAGAATCGGTTTCTTTATCGTAATTATACCCGCCAAATAAGCCTTTTTTGCCATCATGTAAACCATATAAGAACTTAGCTTTGAAAAGTTTCTCAAAGTTGCTTCTATTTACGCCGATTGTAACAACTAAAGAATTACTATTCAGCTCATTTTGTTTTATTGTAATGGAATCAAAAGTAAATGACCATCTTTCAAAGCTGAATTTACCATATTTATTTTTTAGCAAAGTTTCAAAATTTTTGAAATTAATTGGTTCAATTTTTTTCTCAAGTAAAGCTTTTACTCTATTGATCGGAATTGCAAAGTTCATATTTTGTCCATCATTTAATCCGGCAAATGTAACGCCGATAACTTCGCCATTCATGTTAATAAGAGCTCCACCACTACTTCCTGGTGATATCGCTGCATTTGTTTGGAAGCATGCCTTTACCGTCTTAGTATAAAGATTGAAGTTTCTATCAAGTTTCTGGAATACTATATCTACTGGTTTTTGAGTACTTATATTACCACCACCAGCTATTGTATTTGAAAATCCTAAAGGATATCCCATTGTAACAACTGACTGTCCAACTGAAACCTTGTCAGAATCTCCTAATTTTACACATGGTAATTTATCATTATTATCAAATTTTAATATTGCTAAATCGTTTGATTTATCTGCAGCTACAATACTAATTACTGGATAGGTTTTATTGTTGCTTGCAAGAATCTCAAGATTTGAAATATTTTTTATAACATTATACTCTGTACATTCAGTTTCTTTGAGACATGTTGTAGAGGTAGGAGAATACGTATTTGCATCGTTTGATCCTATTGTAACATTCATAACCATAGCCAAATTTTTCGAAAGTGCGCTTAAATTTAAGCTATTTACCTTATTTTTTAAGCTTTGGATTCTTTCTTTATCAACTTTGTTTAAATTGTTTTCAAAATTAAGTTGACAATCGCTTAAAACAGTATAGTCAGCAGCTGCTGCAACAACATGGTAATTTGTAACAACCTTACCGTCATCAGTTACGACAAAGCCACTTCCAGAACCTAAAATATTGTGATTATTATCATAGATTTGTATTTTAACGATTGAATCAGTATATTGTGTAGCAATTTCTTTTAGTCCGTGTTGATAATTCTTTTCGTAGTCATTATATAAGGGTTTCTCGATTGGTGACGATGTAGGCTCTTCACTTGGTGCAGGGGTTTTTGTAGGCGACAATGTAGATTCTACATTCGGTGTAGAAGTTTCTGTAGGTGATAATGTGGGTTCTTCATTTGGTGTGGGGGGGAGGGTAACTCTGAACCTGTAATTTGAGTAGAAGAAAAGCTAATATCCTGTGAGTACAAAAATTGGTTTATTTTAGAATTATCAGCAAAACCATAAAAAGAAAAGCTTTGTATCGAAATTGAAACACACCAAAGCAGTAAAATATTTTTTTTCATAAATTAGACCTCCCTAAAAATTTTCGGAATTTCTAAAAAGTTGCACAAAAAGACAAACTATTATACAATAAATAAGAATAAGTGACATAAAAAGTGATTTTTTATTATCTTACAGCTTGCCAAATTTATGAAATAAATTCCTCTTTCACCTTATAATATTTTATAAGATTTGTCAATAAAAAGAATAAAACACCAAAAATACAAATATATCATTGTTCTATGATTTAAATGTAATATTCTGATATATAGTCAAAAATAATATACAATTATATAAACAATACGAATAAAATTCTGGTAGGGGATATAGGATTCGAACCTACGACTTCCACCATGTCAAGGTGACACTCTAGCCATCTGAGTTAATCCCCCCAATTTAACAACGGAGCTTATTATACATCTAATATATTTCATTGTCAACCTACAATGATTTTTCCTTCAGGATAAATTACATCTGTAACTTTTTTGTTATTTTTAATTGTTAAAGCGATTGCGAAAGATACAGGACCCAGACGACCTAAAAACATCGTCAATATTAATAGTATCTTATAAGCGGCATTAGAGTTGAAGTGTTCGTGACAGATAAGCCAACAGTTCCAAATGCTGATGTAACCTCGTATAAGATATCAATAAAAGATTTATTGCTTTCTATTGATAGACAAATAGTTGTAACTGTAATAACAAGTAAAAAACTTAATGCTATGATTGATATTGATTTGATAACTATGAAGAATGCAATACTTTTTTTAAATATCAAGGTATGCGTAACCCTTTTAGTTGGCATACGATTGCCATAATTATGACTGCTATTGTTGTGATTTTTATTCCACCTGCTGTCGAACCAGGTGCTGCACCAATAAACATTAAAATAATGGTTGTAATTTTTGATATTTCATGCATTTTAGATAATGGAACTCAACTAAACCCTGCTGTTCTAGTTGCTACTGAATGAAATACTGATGCATTGATTTTTTCGAAAAGAGATAAATTGCCCATTGTACCAGGATTATCATGCTCAAAAGCAAGAAAAATAATGTACCAGTGATAATAAGAAAAGAGGTCATAATTATTACTACTTTTGTATGAAGCGAAAGACTCTTTGTTATTCTATATTCATATAAATCTTTCCAAACTAAAAATCCAAGTCCACCAATAACAATAAGGCAAGCAATTGTATATATAATATAAGGATCGTCATTATACTCTGTCATACTTTTATTGCTACCTATTATATCAAACCCTGCATTGCAAAATGCCGAAACAGAATGAAATATTCCATAATAAAACCCCTTAAGACCGAATTTTTTAACAAAGCTAAAAGACATTATTAGTGCACCGAAAAATTCTATGCAAAATGTAGCTATAACAACCTTTTTAGTAAGGTTAAGTATCCCTGAAAAAGAAAAGTGATTTAAAGATTCTTGTGCAAGAATCATCCCTTTTAATCCTACTCTGATTTTAAATAAAACAGAAAAGAATGTAGTTAATGTAATGATTCCAAGACCCCCAAGTTGAATTAAACCTAATATAACACATTGACCAAATAAAGACCAGTGCTCTTTAGTATCAACAATTGTAAGATTGGTAACACAAGATGCTGAAGTTGAAGTAAATAATGCTACCAAAAGCCCTGAACTTTTGCCATCTTTTGAAGCAAACGGAAGATTTAATAAAGTTGTTCCAAATAATATTAAACCAATAAAACTTATTATAATAAGTTTTGTGGGTGCAATATCTATTACTTTTGATAAGTTCTTTATTAAGAATTTTATTTTCATTTACTACCTACTCCATTATTTTAGTTTATATTTAGGCATGCTTAAAAAATATATCGTACAAGTTTTTAGTTTCGATAAGTATATTTTGGTATAATTGTTTAAAAAATAAAAGTAAAATAATATGATATTCTTAGCTAAGAATGGAAACATTTTCATAAAAAAAGAAAGGGATTTTTAATTTGATTATGAAGCAAAGAGCATATACTTTTCTTAAGGATTTATATTGTAGAATTTTAGATGATGAGATATTCGCATTGGGTGCACAGCTGACTTATTATTTGATATTATCGATTTTTCCGTTTTTGATATTTCTTTTGACAATTGTTAGTTATACGTCAATTACAAGTGATGTTGCACTAGATCAGCTTAAATATTTTTTGCCTCCATATGCATATAGTATCATTGTTGATATTACTAAGCAGGCTGTAAGTGAAAGAAGCTTAAAGCTTTTATCTTTTGGTATGATTACAACGATTTGGGCTGCATCAAATGGTTTAGAGGCACTCATACGAGGTCTTAATAAAGCTTATGGGCGAAAGGATGATAGACCTTATTGGAAAATTCGTCTGTTATCAATCCTTTATACAGTTGCACTTGCTTTGATACTTCTATTCTCCTTAATCATGCTGGTATTTGGAGGAATAATAACCCAAAATCTATTTCGCTATTTAGGGTCATCAGATATGTTTATTTTAATATGGGATATTGGGAGGTACATATTCCCATTAATTTCAATGATACTAATATTTATTTTAATATACTTTTATTCACCCAATAAACAAAAAATCCGATTAACTAATGTAATACCTGGATCGGTTTTTACTTCCCTAGGTTGGGTTACTATTTCATATGTTTTCTCTATTTATATAAGTCGTTTTGCAGTATATTCAAAAATGTATGGAAGTATAGGAGGTATAATAGCGTTATTAATATGGTTATACTGGTGTAGTATATTGGTTCTTATTGGAGGCGAAATAAATGCTTCACTGCATTTTGTAAAAGAAGGGAAATATCATCCTAAATCGAAATTAAAATTTAAGAACATTTTATTTGGGGAAGGTTGATGCTTAGCTATTCCTATGTGATTATGATTTATTATTATAATAAATTAAAGTTAAGAGTATAATGAGGTTAAGCGTATAAAATAATCATGCCTAATGAAAAACAATTATTTTGTCGATAAATTAAGTACAGTTTAATCAATATCTACAAAACTTTAAAGTTTTTTCGGAGGGAAGAGCGTGCAAAAAGAAAATTATTATCTATTAATTATCATATTATGTTTAATAATATTGATAGTTCTAATAATATTTCAAATAGTTGTAAGGCTATTTAAGTCTAGTTTATATAAACCAACTTTATTTAAAGTTAATGATAAAGCACGTATAAAAAATGATTTATTAGAAGCAACATTTTTTTATATAGACGATGCAGTTATTTTAATTGATGAAAATGGGAAAATATTGTTTGTAAACAATATTGCACAAGAATTGACTGGCTACTTAGAAAGTGAAATGATTGGATCATCTATCGAAATGATTCTTACTATTAGTGAGAATAAATCAATCAAATCTAAAATAATCCCTGTTGATGATATTATTAAGGAAGGTGCATTATTTGATATTTTGCCATCTTATATACTAATATCTAAAGATTTTTCTGAATACTTTATTGAAGGTTCAATTATTCCTTTAAGAAACAAAAATGAAAAGCTTGTTGGTTCAATAATTGTTTTTAAGGATATTACAAAGCAAAAGAATTCTGAAGATAAAATGTTTCACATAGCATACTATGATGCATTAACTGAACTACCAAACCGTACATACCTTATTGAAAAGTTAAATTCTGCTATGATGAAGGCGCATGTTACAAAAAAATCTGGTGCTTTGTTTATGCTGGATCTTGATAATTTTAAAACTATCAATGATACTATGGGACATCTAATTGGAGACGGTCTATTAAAACAGATAGGTGA
>CAVYEU010000085.1:0-29893 GCA_963767415.1 uncultured Eubacteriales bacterium | reverse complement strand
ACCCTAACCCACAGGGTAAAAACATTGACTATAAAACATTATACGAAAAGCTACAGATAAAATGTACGGCACAGGAGGCACTAATTGCTGCATTGCAGAAGATTTTATAATTTTATAATTTATGATTGACTTTAACCTAAGTATGCTATTATAATACTCCATGTACATATCAAGCACTTTTTTTTGGGGCGGCGTAGCTCAGTTGGCTAGAGCATGCGGTTCATACCCGCAGTGTCGTTGGTTCAAATCCAACCGCCGCTACTATAAGGCCCATTGGTCAAGTGGTTAAGACACCGCCCTTTCACGGCGGTAACAGGGGTTCGAGTCCCCTATGGGTCATTAAATTCATTTGTAAGAGTTTATTATAGTATTATCACATGAAGATTTATTTTTTTGCAAACCTTTTTATTACTATTTCAAGAAATTCCGGTTAGGCTAAAATTTATCTTGACAAAACAAAGAACCATTTGATATTCTGTTATTACATAGTAAAGAAGAAGTAATCCACTTCTCACCTTATGAATTTAGTTCAATAAGGTTAATAAAATGAGACATTAAAAGGTCTTAACTTTTTTTAAGTGGATTATATTGGATCCATTTTTTTATTTTTGTAAAAAAAACTTGATCCAAATAAAATTAATAATATGTTATTTAAGTTAAACTTAAAAAATTTGCCCGGAGGTGTTTAGTTATCAGCAAATATGATCTAGAAATTAATGAAGATATAAGAGATCCTCAAGTTCGTTTAATTGATGGGGATGGAAATACAATTGGCGTTGTTGAGCTTAAGGAAGCTCAACAACTTGCTTTAAGCAAAAATCTTGATTTGGTTAAAATCGCGCCACAAGCAGCTCCACCTGTATGCAAGATAATGAATTTTGGGAAATATGTCTTCGAATTAACAAAGAAAGAGAAAGAGGCCAAAAAGCATCAAAAAATAGTTAGTATTAAAGAAATAAGAATTTCATCTAGTATAGAAGGACATGATTTTGATTTTAAAGTCAAAAACACATGTAAATTCTTAAAAGATGGAGATAAAGTAAAAGTTAGTGTAAAGTTTAAAGGACGAGAAATGAATTATACATCGTTAGGGCAGGACGTGCTAAATAAATTTGCTGAATCTGTACAAGAATTTGGTATTATTGAAAAGAAACCAAAGCTTGAAGGTAGAAATATGATAATGATTTTAAACCCTAAAGCAACGGATTTATAACATAGGAGGTAGAAAATATGATTAAAATTAAAATTAAGACTCATAGTGCTTCAAAGAAAAGATTTAAAATAACTGCTACTGGTAAAGTTAAGAGATATAAAGCTTATAAAAGCCATATCTTAACTAAGAAAACAACAAAAAGGAAAAGAAATTTAAGAAAATCAACGATAGCATCTACTGCAAATGAATCTATCATTAAAAAAATGATTCCATACAAGTAATAGGGGGGGAAAATCAAATGTCAAGGGTTAAAGGTGCCGTTAGAACGCGTGCAAGACATAAAAAAGTACTTAAATTAGCTAAAGGTTATTTTGGTGCAAAAAGTAAATTATTTAGAATTGCAAATCAAGCAGTAATGAAATCTTTAGTTTATGCTTATAGAGATAGAAGAGCCAAAAAAAGAGATTTTAGAAAGTTATGGATATCACGTATAAATGCAGCAGCAAGGATAAATGGTTTGACATATAGTAGACTTATGAATGGATTAAAGAAATCAGGTATCAACTTAAACCGTAAAATATTAGCAGATATGGCAGTAACTGATATGAACAGTTTTTCAAAATTGGTTGAACAAGTAAAAACTAATATAACTACTTAATAAAAGATGTGAAATAATATCAGGGACACTTTAAAAAAGTCCCTGATATTATTTTTGTTACGATACTTATGGGAGAATAAATAATGGAATACATAAAAAGCCGCAATAATCCAATAATAAAAAAGGTCAAACAATTAAATAATAAAAAATATAGAGATGCCGATCAGATGTATTATATAGAAGGTATCAAGTTTATTTTGGAAGCTTTTAATAATAACGTTGATATTGTATATATTTTAATGTCAGATGAGTTTACGAAAGAACATTTAAGTAGCAGGATTTTTGAAGAAGTTAAGGTTTGTGGGGCTAAAAAATATATACTCCCAAATAATCTTTTTAGTGATATATCTGATACAACAGCACCTCAAGGGATCATGGCAGTACTTAAATCAAAACGAATTGATTTGCAGGATATTTTGATTCAAAACAACTTTCTTTTGATTCTAGATTCCATACAAGATCCTGGAAACCTTGGAACCATAATAAGAACTGCTGATGCAGCAAATGCTACAGGACTCATATTATCTAAAGGCTGCGTTGATGTGTATAATCCAAAGGTATTAAGATCAACTATGGGCTCAATTTTTCATATTCCGATCTTCCTTACTGAAAATATAATAGAAACAGTTAGATTTCTAAAACAAAAACAGATTAATGTATATGCTTCACAACTTAATGCAGAAAATAATTATTTTGATGTGGATTTTAAAAAAAACATGGCGTTGATAATTGGAAATGAGTCAAATGGAGTACAAAAAGAGCTTCTATTTGAAGCAGATGAACTAATAAAAATACCAATGCCGGGCAGGTCAGAATCTATCAATGCTTCTGTTGCTTGTGCTATACTTACATTTGAAGTTGTGAGACAAAGATTCAATAAGGGCTCTTAAAATATACTGCACTAACGGTCACAAAATTGTATTTTTGTCCACTTGGATAATATATTCTAAGATTCAGATAAGGTGAATTGCGAAGCAAGAGAAAACCCCCTGGGGGGTTGAGTTAAAACTCATCTGAATCAAGAATATTATTAATGATAAGCGAGTAGCATGTTAATACTTGCCTCATTAAAAAAATTATTACCTTGAAGCAAGTATAAAATAAAAAAACACTTAATTTATTGTATTGAAGGAGAAGAAGCAAATATTTCATGAAAAAAGTAGCGTTTTATACACTTGGTTGTAAAGTAAATCAATATGAAACTGAAAGCATAGCAACACTATTTAAGAAAAATGAATATGATGTAGTTGATTTTGAAGAGAAGTCAGATATTTATGTTATTAACACTTGTAGTGTTACAAGTCTCAGTGATAGAAAATCTCGTCAAATAATTAGACGTGCGAAAAAAAATAATTTCAAATCAATTATTGTTGTATTGGGATGTTATGCGCAGGTGGCGCCTCAGGAAGTAAATAGCATCCCAGAGGTTGATATAGTCTTAGGCACAAATGGAAGAGAAAAAATAATTGAATATATAAAATCATTTGAAGAAGATAAGAAAAAAATAAGTGTTGTTAAAGATATTATGAAAGCAAAAGAATTCGAAGAATTGAATATCGATTCATATAGATTAAAAACACGCGCATTTGTAAAAATTCAAGAGGGATGTAATCAGTTTTGCACATATTGCATTATACCTTATGCTCGAGGTTCTATAAGGAGTAAGGATCCGGTTAAGGTTTTGACTGAAATCCAAACATTGGCGCAAAATGGCTTTAAAGAAATCATCTTGACTGGTATTCATTTGGCTTCATATGGAAAAGACTTAAAGGATACATCTTTAAATGATATTATACTAAAGATTCAAAAAATAAATGGAGTTGAAAGGATAAGATTAGGGTCTATTGAGCCTAATCTTATCGCAGATGAGTTTGTAAAAATAATAAAAGATTCTAGTAAGTTATGTTCACACTTTCATGTATCACTGCAAAGTGGATGTAATGAAACATTAAAACGAATGAATAGAAGGTATTTGGTTGAAGATTTTGAAAAATCAATTGGACGTTTAAGAAGTGAGATTAGCGATGTTGCAATTACTACTGACATAATTGTTGGATTTCCAGGAGAAACTGATAATGAGTTTGAAAAAACTTATTCATTTTTATCTAATATAAAGCTTCAAAAAATGCACGTGTTTAAATATTCAAGAAGGAAAGGTACTAAAGCATATTCCTTTGAAAATCAAGTATCATCAATAAAGAAAGAAGAAAGAAGCAATATTTTGCTTGATCTATCAGTAAAGAATCAAAATGAGTTTAATAATAAAAATCTAGATAGGGTTTTTCCTGTACTTATAGAAAAAGCTTCGAATTATGGAAGTAGGCATATCGAGGGTTTAACACCAAATAATATTGAAGTGGTATGCGTGGGGGATATTGAAAATCATAAAGGATCTATAGTAAATGTCAGATTGATTGAAAACAAAGGGGAATTTGTTCTTGGAGTACAGGAATAAAAGGATTGAAATATTGGAACTAGTATAATATACTAATTTAATACTTGCATCAATAAAAAATTATTACCTTAAGCAAGTATACCTCTGGATTGGAGAGTGATTATGTTATGGGAATGAATGAAACGATGATGTTTGATGTAAATGAACATAAAAAAATCAATGAAGCTGAAGAAATAATTCTATCTGTTTATAGTGCATTAGAGGAGAAGGGATACAATCCGATAAATCAAATTGTAGGCTATATTTTGTCTGGCGACCCAACATATATTACCAATCATAATAATGCACGTGGTGTAATAAGGAGAATGGAAAGGGATGAGCTGTTAGAAGAACTGGTTCAACATTATCTAAAGAGCAAAAGCAATAAAAATATTTAGCGTATAGGGTTCATTGAATAATAATATCCCAATGAGTCCTTAATTTGAAATGGAGTTTTTGTATGAGAATCATGGGAATTGATTATGGAGATATGAGAATTGGTATTGCAATCAGTGATGAGCTCAAATGGACGGCACAGGGAATTGAAACAATAAAAAGGAAAGATAGTTTAAGTCAAACCATACAAAGAATCTGTGATCTAGTTAATCAATATTCTGTTAGTAAGATTGTTGTCGGATTACCAAAAAACATGGATGGTACATTAGGGGAAACTGCTCAGAGGGTTATGAATTTTATAAATCATCTGAAAAAGAAAATTAGAAACATTGAAATAATCACTTGGGACGAAAGACTTTCGACAGTATCTGCTACAAGGGCCATGATTGAAATGGATGTTAAAAGATCTAAAAAAAGAACTATTGTTGATAAAATTGCAGCAATGTATATATTACAGAGTTATTTAGATTTTTTAGGTAATACTAAAATATAGGATTAATTTTGAATATTTGATGTGGTGTTTTTACCATTGTGTGGTATAATTATTATATAGAGCGAATAAGGAGGATCTTTTATGGCTGAAGAAAGAGATGATTTAATAGTTTTAGTTGATGAAGATGGTGAAGAAGTAGAGTTTGAACATTTAGATACAATTGAAATGGAGAAGGGTGAGTACGTAGTTTTATTACCTACTGAAGAGCTGACAGCTGATGATGAAGAAATTGATGAGGTTGTTATACTGAAAGTTGATTATCTGGAAGATGGAGAAGAAACATTTGTTAGTGTTGAGGATGAGCAAGAGTTGAATACAGTTTTTGAAGAATTTAAGCGTAGAGTTCAAGAACAATTTAATTTTGATGATTAATATTATAAAGAAGAACCAAATAAATAAGTATATCTTAAAAATAAGAAGTGGAATAATTTATCTTCTTATTTTTTGTTCGTATAAAGTATTTTTGTTTCAGTAGAATAAATGTAAAGATTAAACTAATTTAGGAGAGGATCATTCATGAAAGAGAACGAGACAAATCTATTAAAAAATGCAAGAGGAAAATCAATTTATCTTACCGATGCTGAAATTGAGTATATTAGGCGATCACTTATCAATGAAGGTGCGAATAATTTTTATCAAAAAAATAGTATAAAAGATGAAATTCTAAAAAAATTAAACAACTAAGTTATTGTATTAATAAAGATTTTATTATATACTTCATAAATTAAATAATCATGACTTAAAGGGAGAATTATGGATGTATACTGTTGTACAAAGAAAACAGAATTTATATTCAAAAGGGCTATTTTTACTACTTATTTCAATTGTATTTATTCTAACATCTTGTCAAAATAAAAAAAGTGATAACGTTTTACGAATTGGGATGGATGATACATATCCACCAATGGAATATAAGAATGAAAAGAATGAATCTGTCGGATTTGATGTTGATTTTGCAGGGGAAATTGCAAAAAAATTGAATAAAAGGTTAGAAATTGTGTCAGGCAGCTGGGATGGTCTTTTTCAAGCTATGAACACAAATAAATTCGATTGTATGATATCTGGAGTGAGTATTACTAAGCAAAGGCAGAAGAATTACATATTTTCTAAGCCTTATTTGGCTAACGGACAGGTTTTAGTTGTTCCTCCTATGAATGGCTCAATAAATAAATTATGTGATTTAGAAGGTAAAAAGATAGGAGTGCTACTTGGTTCAACATCAGCTCAATCTGCTGAAAAATACCAAAAAAAATTTAGCTTTGAATTAATAAAATACAACGAAATAATACAGACATTTTCTGATCTTTTAGTAAGAAGATTGGATGCTATTGTTGTTGATGAAGTTGTAGGAAGAGAGTACATATTAAAAAATCCGAAATTATATAAGATAAGTGATATTAAGTTATCAAATGAGCCAATTGGTATATGCTTTAGAAAAAACGATGAGATACTAAGGGATAGTGTTCAAAAAGCTGTAGATGAGATTAAGAGTGAAGGGAGATTAAAAGCTATTTCTGAAAAATGGTTTAGGCTTGATTTGACGACCAATGTTGATGAATTTGATCAAACAGATGAAGAACTTAAGAATGATTCGTCTTGCTTAAGTAATATTGTTCCTCTGCTTGAAGGGGCAGTGATAACACTTGAATTAACATTCTTTCCGGTTTTATTCGGAATTATTTTAGGACTTTTCTTAGCATTAGGAAGGTTATCAAAAAACAAAATAATAGACAGGGTATCTTGGACTTATATTTGGATATTTAGAGGAACACCACTACTTATGCAGATATTTTTTATTTACTACGCTCTGCCAAGTATATACCCTCAATTTACATTAAATCAAAGATGGGCTGCATATATTGCATTAGCATTAAACTCGGCTGCTTATTTAGCAGAGATTATAAGAGCTGCAATTCAATCTATAGATAGAGGACAGATGGAAGCTGCAAAGGCATTAGGGATGAGTTATTATCAAGCTATGGCAAAAGTAATCATACCTCAGTCTTATAGAAGACTGATACCACCTGTAGGAAATGAATTTATAGCACTTCTTAAGGATTCAGCGTTAGTATCAGTAATAGGTATGACAGAGCTTATGAGGACAACAACACAGATTTCAAATGCTACAGGGAACGCTAATATATATATACCAGCAGCGATATTATATCTCGCATTGACAACCGTGATAACATATATTTTCGGAAAATTTGAAAGGAGGTACTCAGTTTATGAATGATTCAGTAAATCCAATGATAGAGATGGAGAATGTTTGTAAATCATTCGGTCGCTTACAAGTCTTAAAGAATATAAACTTGAAAATAAATTGTGGCGAAGTGGTTTGTTTGATAGGCCCCAGTGGTTCAGGAAAAAGCACACTTTTAAGATCCCTTAATCATTTAGAGAAAATAACCAGTGGCAAAATTACTATAAATGGGGAGTTATTAGATGAAACGTCTGAGACTACTACACATAAGATTAAAGTATCTCACAAAAAAGTAGCAGTTCTTTGTGCTGAATTGGGGATGGTGTTTTAGAGATTTAATCTGTTTCCACACATGACGGTACTTCAAAATGTTATTGAAGCACCGATAATCGTGAAGAAGGTACCAAAGCATGACGCTATTAAATTTGCTATGGAAATTTTAAGAAAAGTTGGACTTGAAGACAAGAAAAATGAATACCCATCAAGACTATCTGGAGGACAGCAGCAAAGGGTAGCAATAGCTAGGGCTTTAGCTATGAAGCCGCTTATAATGCTGTTTGATGAACCTACATCAGCACTTGATCCAGAACTTGTTGGTGAGGTATTGGGTGTAATGAAAAATTTAGCAAAAGAGGGCATGACAATGCTTGTTGTAACACATGAAATGAGCTTTGCGAGAGAGGTTGCAAACAGAATATTATTCTTAGACAAGGGCAAGATTATTGAGGACGATAAGCCAGGAGTGATCTTTGTAAGCCCCAAACATGAACGTACTCGGAGCTTTTTACAAAAAGTTTTATAGTCAAAATATATTTTTTTTCGATTTTATCAATTAAGCATATACAATATTCTTCTCAATGATTCTTATTTAATTTGTTCCGTTTGTTTGAGAATATGTTGTTTTAGTAAGCGTACGTATGATCTCCTGTTGCTTAACTCCACTTTTTTCAGTTGTTAATATATTTACAATATTGTTGATTTCAGTTTCTCTATATTTAAATCGTTTTTTTACTTCAGATTGAATTTCTATGGATCTTTCAATTACTTCAGATATTTGTTTTGATGATCCTTTTATAGCTTGAATGTTTTCGACTAAGGTATAACAAATTTTATTGCACTTTAAGATAAAATCTCTTTTATTATGCCTTTGCGAAAAGTGCAAATCTTTATTTTGTGTATAAGAATTGATATTTGATGAATCGTCTAGATTACTTAGTTCTTTCATTAATTCTGAGGTTTCATTATTTAATAATGAGAGAAGTTTTACTTGCTCTTTAGTATCTAATAGCTTAATATTTTCTTTTGCATTATCTATGTTGTCTACTAATTCATATAAATTATTAACACCACTTTTAAAAAAATTTGCTATGAAATCCAAAAATGAATCAATATCTTCAAAATCAAGATCAATATTAGATTTATTCTCTTCTTGTTTCTTTTTCTCATAATCTTCAATTACTTTTTGTAACTGCTTTGCATTTTCTGCATCAGTTTTTTCTTGATCCTTTTTGTCAACATAAAGTCCCATCTGCTTTAGTCTATCAATACTTATACCATCGCAATCCATATCAAAATTATATAACTCATGTATAATTATAGCCATTTGAAGTTTCTTGTAATACTCAATTATTGATGTATCAATAGTTTCTATTTTTTGATCACATGTGTACATTTTTATCCCTCCTATCAAAGAACTAACTAATTTAATAGTAATACCGTATAATCTAAATGTCAATAATTCTTTTCAAAGTCAGATACAACGCAGATACAACAAATTTATAAAACTTAAATTTATATATTTATTATGTATAATATTAGAAAGTTTGCCAATAATAAGGATGGTAAGTAATTAAAATAAAAAGGAGGTGTCTTAAAATGCAGAAACAAGGAATAGCACCGCATGAAGCATTTGAGCTACATGAACTTTTAACATCTGAGAATTTATCTGCAACGAAAACAGCGACAATGGCAGGGCTTGTAACAGATTCCCAGCTTAAATCGATGTTTCAGCAAGATCTTACAGTAACACAAGACAATATTAGAGAATTGCAAGGTTTATTACAGCAAGCAAGTTTTAGTTCATTTAGTACAACTGGTGCAACTAGTACAACTACAGGATCAAATTCTCGGTCAACAGTTATGTAATTTAAATCTAATAAAAGTACTATCTAAACGAAATAAAAAAAATTGAAAGAAGGTGAAAACAATGGCAGGGATATTACAAAACATGGCAGGGTTAGGAAATATGACAGAACAAGTAATTGCAACTGATTTTTTATTGTCATCCAAAACTAGTATAAAAGATTATGCAGCGGCGTTATCAGAAACAGCTTCTCCACAGGTAAGGAATGTTTTAAGAAAGCAACTAGATGTAGCAATTAGCTCGAATGAAAAAATAACAAACTATATGCTTGATAAAGGCTATTATCAGGCATATAATCCACAAGAACAATTCAAATTAGATATGAAAGCTGCAGAAACTGCAACTAGCATTCATGTATAATACAGAGTAAAATCACTAAATTATATATTATCAGCAATAATTACTTGTATTTCGTAAAAATGAATTCCTTTAGAGGGTAAACCTATGTGTTTACCCTTATTTATTTGGGTGCAATTTATAATTTGGGTGCAATTTCTCAAATTTTGTTTCTTTCATTACATTATTATGATAGATTATAGTATACTTATTGCTGATAAAAGATACTAGTTATATGGAAGATAGAATAATAAACAAATTTCTTATAAAGTTATTGATTAATGGAGGCATCTTACAAAATGTATAAAATAGTTGACAAGCAAGAGCTAAATCCTGTTGTAAAGTTACTTGAGATTGAGGCACCATTTATAGCAGCAAAAACTAAACCAGGACAGTTTATAATTCTCAGAGTAAATGAAAAAGGAGAAAGAATTCCACTTACAATTGCTGATTCTAGCGAAGAAAAAGGTACTATAACGATTATCTTTCAAGAAGTAGGTAAAACCACTAAGTTGCTAGGTCAATTAAATCAAGGAGATGCGATTCTTGATCTTGTTGGTCCATTGGGTCAGCCTACTTACTTTGGAGAAATAAAAAAAGCTGTTGTAATAGGTGGAGGTCTTGGTACAGCAATAGCATATCCCCAAGCAAAATATTTGCATGGACGAGGTGTAGAGGTTGATATAATCGCTGGTTTTCGAAATATTGATTTAATTATCTTAGAAGATAAACTTAAAAGTATCTGCCAAAGATTGCTTATTACAACAGATGATGGCTCAAACGGGAATAAAGGATTTGTTACAGATATTTTGAAAAAGATAATCAGCGATGGAAATAAATACGATGTAGCTATTGCTATAGGTCCATTGATGATGATGAAAGCGGTATCAAGCTTGACAAGAGAGTATGGAATTAAAATAATTGTAAGTATGAATCCAATAATGATCGATGGGACTGGTATGTGCGGTGGATGTCGTGTTACGGTTGGTGGTAAAGTTAAGTTCGCATGTATTGACGGTCCGGATTTTGATGGACATCAGGTAGATTTTGATGAAGCATTAAGGAGGCAACAGTTTTATAGAGATGAAGAAAAACAAAGCTTAGATCATATTTGTATGTTGGGGGTCTAATAAATGCAGAACGAAATAATTAATAAAACCAAAGTTTGTGAATTGTCACCCTGTAGTAGGATTACAAATTTTTATGAGGTAACTTTAGGGTATAATGAAGAACAAGCATTGAATGAAGCAAAAAGGTGCTTGAATTGTAAGACTAAGCCTTGTATTAAAGGATGCCCAGTTAATGTTGATATTCCTTTATTTATTAATTCAATAGCCCAAGGTAAATTTCAGCAAGCATATGAAATTATTACAAAAACCAATGGTTTGCCTGCGATCTGTGGAAGGGTTTGTCCACAAGAAACACAGTGTGAAGAGCTATGTGTTAGAAAAAATAAAGGAGAATCTGTTGCTATTGGAAGACTAGAGAGGTTTGTTGCAGACTGGTTTATGAAAAATAATGAAAAACACTTTGAAAAAAAATCAGAAGCATCTGAAGATGTAAGGATCCTCAAAAGAAAAGTGGCGATCGTAGGTTCTGGACCTGCCGGACTTACTTGTGCTGCAGATCTTGCAAAATTAGATTACGATGTTACTATATATGAAGCATTTCATACACCAGGCGGTGTTTTGGTTTATGGTATACCTGAGTTTAGGTTACCGAAAGAGCTTGTAAAAAAGGAGATAGATATTTTAAAGCAAAAAGGAGTTAAAATAAACACAAATACAGTAATAGGTAAAACATTTTCTCTAGGTGAATTAAAAAAGCAGGGTTTTGATGCAATTTTCATTGGTTCTGGTGCAGGATTGCCAATGTTTTTAGGAATACCAGGTGAAAACTTTAATGGGGTTTACTCTGCTAATGAATTTTTAACAAGAATAAATTTAATGAAAGCATACAAGTTTCCTGATTGTGATACCCCTATTAAAGTTGGAGAAAGTGTAGCAGTAGTAGGAGGAGGAAATGTTGCAATTGATGCTGCTAGATGTGCTAAAAGGCTTGGAGCAAAAAGGGTAACTGTAATCTATAGACGTTCTGAAAAAGAACTTCCTGCAAGGCTTGAAGAAGTACACCATGCAAAAGAAGAAGGCATCGAGTTTCTACTACTTACAAATCCTAGGTGTATATTGGGGAATAACTCTGCATATGTTAATGGAATATTATGTGTTGAAATGGATCTGGGAGATGTTGATGAATCTGGAAGAAGAAAACCAATTGAAAAAGCTGATTCTGAGTTTACTTTAGATGTTCAAACTGTAATTATCGCTATTGGGCAAAGACCTAACCCAATTATTACATCAACTACTATTGGATTAGATATGAATAAATTTGGGGGAATAGTCATTGATGAGGAGTCTTGTAAAACATCTCTTGATAGTGTTTATGCAGGTGGTGATGCAGTTACAGGTGCAGCAACAGTCATTTTGGCAATGGGTGCTGGCAAGAAGTCCGCAGTTGCAATTAACAATTATTTAAAAGGATGACTAAAATGTGAAATCCAGTTAAAATTGGAGAGGTTAGAAACGATGAATTATGAGTTTTATATGAAAAGAGCATTGGAGCTTGCTAAACTTGGTTGGGGGAAGACAAATCCGAATCCTTTGGTGGGAGCAGTTATAGTTAAAGACGATAGGATTATTGGTGAAGGTTATCATGAAAAGCTGGGGAGTGCTCATGCAGAAGTAAACGCTATAAAAAATTCGACAGAGAGTATTTTGAGCAGCACAATGTATGTCAATTTGGAACCATGCTCACATTTTGGCAGAACACCGCCTTGTGTAAATGCAATTATTGAAAGTGGTATAAAAAAAGTTGTAATATCTATGATTGATCCAAATCCACAAGTGTCAGGCTGTGGGGTCAAGATTTTACAAGATGCTGGTATCAAGGTAATTACAAATGTTTTAGAAAATGAAGCAAAAAAATTAAATGATATTTTTATTAAATATATAACAACAAAAAAGCCATTTGTAATAATGAAGGTGGCTATGACTTTAGATGGCAAAATAGCAACATATAAAGGTGATTCGAAGTGGATATCGAATGAGATGTCAAGAGAATATGTACATAAAATCAGAGATAGAGTATCGTCAATCATGGTAGGAATACACACTGTAATAAATGATAATCCTTTTTTGACAGTTAGGATTAACGATAAAATAAAGCAAAATGGAGCAAAAAGAATTGTCATAGATCCCAAGGGGAAAATACCTATTGAAAGTAATATTTTAAACAAAGATGCTAATACGATTATTGTAACAACAAGCTTAATGGATATTCAAAAAGAGAATTTACTTATGTATAATGCAAATGAAAAAAATGCAAGCTTGAAAATATTAAAATGTGATTCTGATCCTGATAACTTAGATTTAGATCATATTATGAATGAGCTATATAAATTAAATATTGATAGTGTATTATTAGAAGGTGGGGGAACACTGAACAGTTTTGCACTAAAGGCTGGTATTGTTGATAAGGTAATGGTTTTTATTGCACCTAAAATCGTTGGTGATAAAGATGCCCTGACACCTGTCGAAGGTCATGGCATTGAGTTGATGGATCAAGCTATTAGAGTAGAAAATATTGAAGTTTTAAGATTTGAGGATGATATTTTAATTGAAGGAAGTGTTCTAAGGAGAGAAATAGGTTCTTTGGCACTTTCCTTGGAACATAGAAACAAGGAACCGATCCCTGTGTCCCTTGAGAATTGAGGTGGATTTTTTATATTTACTGGAATAATTGAAGAGATAGGAAACGTTAAAAAGATTGAAAAAAACAATATATCAATTAGGCTCATTATTGATTGCTTAAAAATATTAAATGGATTAAAACCTGGGGACAGTATTTGTGTTAATGGGATATGTCTTACTGTTACTAATTTAGGAAATGATTTTTTTATTGCTGATATTATGCCTGAAACCTATAATAAAACTAATCTTTCATCAATAGGAAACAGCGATAAAGTAAACCTTGAGCGAGCATTAAAAGTGAATGATCGATTAGGTGGACATATTGTTACTGGTCATATTGATGGGGTTGGGGTATTGATTAGTAGGATCCCTCAAAAAAATGCTGAAATTTTAACAATAGAGGCTCCTCATTCAATAATGAAATATATTGTTACGAAAGGGTCAATAGCTGTAAATGGAACAAGTTTAACTGTAATGGAGCTTTATGAAAAAAGTTTTAGTGTATCTTTGATTCCTTTAACCAAAGAATATACTGTTCTCAAAATTGTAAACATAGGTGACAAAATGAACATAGAGTGTGATATATTAGGCAAGTATGTTGAAAGACTACTGATGTTTAATTCAAGTATTGATATTAAACATAATATTTCAGAGAACTTTTTAAAGGAGCATGGATTTATAGAGAATATGTAGACTGAGGTGAGAAAATATGAGCTTTAATTCAATCGAAGAAGCAGTTCAAGATATCAAACTTGGAAAGATGGTTGTAGTAGTTGATGATTGTGATAGGGAAAACGAAGGCGACTTAGTTATAGCTTCGGAAAAAGTGACTCCTGATTTAATTAATTTTATGGCCAAATACGGTCGTGGTATGATTTGTGCTCCTATTACATCAAAGCGGGCAAATGAACTGAGTCTTAATCTAATGGTTGAAGACAACAGTGAAAAAATGAAAACGGCATTTACAATAACAATAGATTATAAAAACTCAACAACTGGAATATCTGCTTTTGAAAGAGCAGAAACAATTAGAGCTTTGGCAGATGGTACCTCAACTGCTAAAGACTTTGTTAAACCGGGGCATATATTTCCCTTGATTGCAAAGGATGGTGGGGTTTTAAAGCGTGCTGGACATACTGAAAGTGCTATAGATTTGGCTATATTAGCAGGTCTTAACCCAAGCGGAGCAATTTGTGAAATAATGAATGAGGATGGAACGATGGCTCGGGTGCCTGAGCTTCTAGAATTTGTAAAGAAGCATAAATTAAAGATAATTACTGTGGCAGACCTTATTAAGTATAGAACAAGCAAAGAAAAATTAGTTAAACTATCTGCTAATGCAAAGCTACCTACAAAGTATGGTGAGTTTGAAATCTTAATCTTCGAAAACATAATTAATAATGAACATCATGTAGCTTTAGTAAGGGGTGATGTAAAAAATTCTACCAAACCTGTTTTAGTAAGAGTTCATTCAGAATGCATGACAGGTGATGCCCTCCATTCTTTACGATGTGATTGCGGTGAACAATTAGATAAAGCAATGAAAATGATAGATGAAGAAGGTCTTGGTGTTATATTATATATGCGTCAGGAAGGACGTGGCATTGGTCTTGTTAATAAGATTTGTGCTTACGAATTACAAGACAAAGGTAAAGATACTGTTGAAGCAAATGTATTATTAGGGTTCCCACCTGATTTAAGAGAATATGGTATTGGAGCGCAGATATTATGTGAATTAGGCTTAAAAAAAATTAGGTTACTTACAAATAACCCTAAAAAGATAATTGGTCTTAGTGGTTATGCATTAGATATTGTTGAAAGAGTTCCTATACAGATTGAATCAAATGAAATAAATAGGTTTTATTTACAAACAAAAAGAGATAAGATGGGACACTTATTAAAAGACAAGGAGAGTGAAGAGAGACCATGCCAATTAAAATAAATGAGGGAAATTTAATTGGGACTAATTTAAAAATAGGAATAATAGTGAGCAGGTTTAATGAATTTATTTGTAGTAAACTATTGAGTGGCGCAATTGATGGCTTATTAAGGCATGGAGTAGATGAATCAAACATTGAAATTACCTGGATTCCAGGGGCCTTTGAAACACCATTAGCGGCAAAGAGAATGGCACAATCTAAAAAGTATGATGCTATAATTTGCCTAGGTGCTGTAATATGTGGTTCTACTCCACATTTTGAATATGTTGCAAGCGAAGTGTCAAAAGGAATTGCAAAAGTTACTTTGGATACTGAAGTGCCGATTATCTTTGGAGTTCTTACAACTGAAAATATAGAACAGGCTATTGAAAGAGCAGGAACAAAGTCGGGAACAAAGGATATGATGCAGCTTTTACAGCTATAGAAATGGCAAATGTTCTAAAATTGTTGTAGAGGGGCTTATTATGAAGATATCTCGAGATTACTTTTTAAATAAAAAAGTATTAATAACGGGGCATACCGGCTTTAAGGGTTCATGGCTTTCTATTTGGCTAAAGAAATTGGGAGCTCAAGTTATTGGATATGCATTATCCCCTTATTCAGATAAAGATAATTTTGTTGTTTCAAATTTATCTAACAAAATTATAGATATTCGGGGTGATGTCAGGGATTTTAATAAACTAAATAATATATTTCGTGAGTACAAGCCTGAAATAGTTTTCCATTTAGCGGCTCAGCCACTAGTACGATTATCATATGAGATTCCTAAAGATACTTATGATATAAATATTGGTGGAACAGTAAATGTCTTGGAAGCAATTCGAAGATCTGATTCAGTAAAGATTGGAGTAATTATTACTACAGATAAATGCTATGAAAATAAAGAATGGGTCTGGGGCTATCGTGAGATCGATACCTTAGGAGGTTATGACCCTTATAGTTCAAGTAAGGCAGCAGCCGAGATTGTTGTATCAGGTTTTATAAAGTCATTTTTTAATCCAGGTAAATATCATGAATATGGGAAATCTATAGCAACTGCACGTGCAGGAAATGTAATTGGGGGAGGGGATTGGTCATTAGACAGAATTATCCCTGATTGTATAAGAGCATTAGAACAAAAAAATCCTATACTAATAAGAAATCCTGAAGCCAGGAGACCGTGGCAGCATGTCTTAGAGCCGTTGAAGGGCTATATAATGTTAGCACAAAAGATGATGGATGATGGTGGTCAATACTCAGGAGCCTGGAATTTTGGCCCTGATTATAATAATTCAATTAAAACTGTTAAAGATATTGTAATCGATTTGGTAAAGTACTGGGGTGGAGACATAGAGCGAGATATCGTATTTGATACGAATAAATCAAAGTTACATGAAGCAAATATGTTAGCTTTAGACTGCAGCAAATCTAGATTTAACCTTGGCTGGGAACCAACTTTGAGTGTTTGTGATGCACTAAAAATGACAATCGATTGGTATAAAAACTATAAAACCTATAAAACCTCAGATGTGTATGAGTTGTGTATCAAACAAATAAATGATTATAACGGAATATAAAAAATAATTAAAAGCATATAGTTTTCACTAAATGCTTTTTGATTGGCAGGGGAGACAGGACTTGAACCCGCAGCCAACGGTTTTGGAGACCGCTACTCTACCAATTGCGCTACTCCCCTAAGTTACTAATACATATTACAGTAAAATATTAAGAAAATCAAGAACTATTTTATGAAAAAAAAGTGATTATATGAGCAAAGACAAGGTGACGGCTCTGATTGACGATAATCAGAACCGACATCTTGTTTTTTTATTTACCTTGAAAAATAGCAAAGTATTTCCCCTTTATATTTTGTCCAATATATGTTAAGATGCCTTTTATGGAGGGTATATTATATGGATGAGAAAATTATTGGAATAATACTTGGAGCTTAATATGATTAATGAAGAAAAATTGCATGTTTTTATTGCAAGAGCTGGTATATGCTCAAGAAGAAAGGCTGAAAACTTAATCTCGCAAGGCAAAGTGTTTGTAAATGGCAGTAAAGTAACTGCGATGGGTGTTAAAGTAAGCACAAATGACGAAATTTACGTAAACGGTCAAAAAATTAATCGAGCAAAACCTCTAATATATATTGCTTTAAATAAACCCGTAGGTTATGTGAGTACTGTTTCAGATCAATTTTCACGTCGGACTGTTATAGATTTAGTTTGCGACATAAAAGAAAGAATATACCCTGTCGGAAGGTTAGATTATGCTACTTCTGGATTGTTGCTTCTTACTAATGACGGTAACTTTACATATAAAATTACACATCCAAAGCATAAGATAATAAAACGATACATAGCTCGAGTTATTGGGGAAATAACGCTAAAGGAACATAAAGTATTTGAAAATGGTATAGATATTGATGGATTTAGAACCAGTCCAGCTAAACTTAGGATAATCCAAACCAATGAAAAATCTTCTTTAGTTGAAATAAGTATATCTGAAGGAAAAAACAGACAAATAAGAAAAATGATGGATAAGATTAATCGCCCGGTTATTTCTTTAAAGAGGATAAGTATAGGTGCTGTAAATCTGAACAACCTTCCAGAGGGGAGTTGGAGAAACTTAGAAAAGAACGAAATTCAATATTTTTTAGATGATTAATGCTATGTCAAGGGAGGCTATTATTTTGGGAAGACAGTCATGTAATAACTGTTTAAGAGGAATTCAAATAAATATAAATAATGATATTCTCTGCCTTATAAAAGGACCCGTTTCTAGTGATTTTTTTTGTAAAAGTTTTAAAATGATACCTTCTCGCGAAATTACAAATGAGAAGATATACAAATGCATTGACTGTAGTCATTTCATAAAACATGTTGATTTGCATACTCAAACTCAAAACGCTATTGGGAATTGTCATTTATTTACAGTCAGAACTTTTGATGGGGGGGAAAGAAGAGCCTGCTCAAAATTAGTAAAACATGATTAAAGAATAAACTTAAGTTTTATTTTTTAATCATACCTAAGGGTTATTGACAACTAAATCGCTATATTGTAACATTAAGAAAACTTATTCAGATAAAAAAATAAGAGGTGTTATATTTATGGTCGAGAGATTTGTGAAAGTTGGTCTTACCTTCGATGATGTTTTGCTTGTTCCTCAATATGTAGATTTTTTACCTAAAGACGTTAATGTTTCTACTTACTTAACTAAGAAAATAAGATTAAATATTCCACTAATTAGCTCAGCTATGGATACAGTTACTGACGCTAAGCTTGCTATAGCCATTGCAAGGGAAGGTGGAATGGGTGTTATACATAAAAACATGTCAATCGCTGATCAGTCTTTAGAGGTTGACAAGGTTAAAAGATCTGAAAATGGCGTAATCGTAGATCCTTTCTTTTTGTCTCCTGAACATCTAGTTTTATGAAGCAATGGAATTAATGGAGAAATATCGAATTTCAGGTGTTCCTATAACAAATGATGGTAAACTTGTTGGTATAATTACAAATAGAGATTTAAAATTTGAAACAAATTTCAATAAGAAAATATATGAAGTAATGACCAAAGAGCATCTGATTATTGCGCCTGAAGGAACAACCTTAGAAGAAGCTCAAGATATCCTAAGAAAGTATAAAATCGAAAAACTTCCTATTGTTGATAATAATGGATATTTAAAAGGCCTAATCACTATAAAAGACTTAGAAAAAGCAATTGAATATCCGCACTCTGCAAAAGATTCCAAAGGAAGGTTGCTAGTTGGTGCAGCAATTGGAATTACTACTGATATGATGGAGAGAGTTAAAGCACTGTGTAGTGTTAAAGTTGACGTAATAGTTTTGGATTCTGCTCATGGACATTCACGCAATATTATTGAAAGTATAAAAAGAATAAAAGATGCTTATCCAGAATTAGAATTAATTGCAGGAAATGTTGCAACTGCAGAAGGAACTAGAGACTTAATTGAAGCAGGAGCTGATGCTGTTAAGGTTGGTATTGGACCTGGTTCTATATGTACTACAAGGATAGTTACAGGTATAGGAGTGCCACAGATTACAGCGATAAGCGATTGCTCTGAAGTTGCAAAACAATATGGAATAAATATAATTGCTGATGGTGGAATAAAATATTCTGGTGATATAACAAAGGCAATAGCTTCAGGTGCAGATGTTGTTATGATTGGAAATCTTTTTGCTGGAACAGAAGAAAGCCCGGGAGAATCTGAAATATATCAAGGACGTAAATTTAAGGTATATAGAGGAATGGGATCAATGGCTTCAATGAAAAATGGAAGTAAGGATAGATATTTTCAAGAGAATGACAGTAAGCTAGTACCAGAAGGAGTAGAAGGACGTGTACCATATAAAGGACCTTTATCTGATACGATATTCCAGTTGATTGAAGGATTAAAACATGGAATGGGTTATTGCGGAACACAAAATATCTATGATTTAAAAACAAAAACATTATTTATTAGAATAACCAGTGCCGGGCTTAGAGAGAGCCATCCGCACGATATATTTATTACCAAAGAAGCACCAAACTATAGCGCAAATGCGTAATAGCTTTGTTGCTAGAAAACAGAGTTGAGAGGATTGAGAATAGAAGCTAGAAATCTGATAGGGGATAGGGATGAAAAACAATAATAAGCAGATTAACTTAAGTGCAAATATTGCTGGGTTAAAATTAAAAAATCCTGTTATAGCAGCTTCTGGAACATTTGGATTCGGACGGGAATATTCTCAATTTGTTGATTTAAATAAAATAGGTGGAATTTCAGTTAAAGGTCTTACATTAGAACCTAGGTTGGGTAACCCTCCACCTAGGATTACTGAGACAAAAGGTGGAATATTAAACTGCGTAGGTCTTGAGAATCCTGGTGTGGTTGCCTTTATTAAAGATGAACTGCCTTTTTTAAAAAAATTTGACACTATAGTTTTTGCCAATGTTGCTGGTAACTCTATTGAAGAGTATTGTAAGATAGTTCAAATGTTAAATGATTCAGATGTAGATGCGATTGAACTTAATGTTTCTTGCCCAAATGTAAAATCTGGCTGTGTTGCTTTTGGAAATTCTGTTTCGGGAATAACTCAAATAACTAAGGCTGTCAGAAAATACTGTAAAAAACCACTTATAGTTAAGCTGACGCCCAATGTCACAGATATAAAAGAAATCGCAAAAGCATGTGAAGATTCAGGAGCTGATGCTGTATCACTGATTAATACAATTTTAGGGATGGCAATTGACATACAAAGAAAAGTGCCTATACTTTCGAATAATTGGGGTGGTCTATCAGGTCCAGCAATTAAGCCAATAGCTGTTAGAATGGTGTATGAAGTATATAAAACCATAAAAATACCAATAATCGGTATGGGTGGAATAATGGATGAATCTGATGCAATTGAATTTTTCTTAGCTGGAGCGAGTGCAGTAATGGTAGGCACCGCAAATTTCATAAACCCAAATGCTTGTATAGAAATTTCTGATGGGATTTTAAGATATCTCAGGCAGTATAATTTTAGCAGTATAAATGATATAATTGGTACACTGAATATATATTAAATAAAAGGTGATGATCTATGATAAATTCAATCTGTAAAAATGACCTAATTTTTTTATTGTTTAAAACAAATGCACTAAGAATCTGTTCTGAAAACAAGCCGTTTTGGTATACATCAGGAACAATAGGACCGTATTATATTAACACGCATTTTTTATTTGGAAATGAAGAAAATGCAAATGAACTATTGGGATTTATTGATTTAAACAAAACTAATAAATTAGAATTGCCTACAAAACTTATTGATAGAATAAAAGATCAGTATATAAAGTCTCAGATATTCTCACAATTGATACAGATACTATTAGCGTTTATAAATAATGAATTTGATGCTAAAGGATTTGATTATATATCTGGTGGAGAAAGACGCGATTGGTTTTTTTCTTTAATGATAGCAGAAGTTTTAAAGAAACCTCATTTAATGATATTTAAAGACCTAAGGTGCGTTTTAACTAAAGATGGTTATTCAACTTATATTGATAATCTTAATGGAAAAAAGGTTCTTCATGTTGCAGATCTTGTGACCGAAGCTTCAAGCTTTGAAAGGTATTGGATTCCAGCAATCAGGGAAAGAAGGGGAGAAATGTCTCAAGCGATCGCAATTGTTGATAGAAATCAAGGTGGAAATAATTTCTTTGATTCAAAACAAATACAATATAGGTACATGATTAAAGTAGACAACAGTTTATTTGAAAGAGCTTTCGAAATGAACAGTATTAATAATGGTCAATATTCTATGTTAAAAAATTACCTGATTGATCCGAAAGATTCTATGGAGGAATTCCTAAAGAAGAATCCTGAATTTATAAAAGATTCATTAAATTCGAATAATCGGACAAAAGAACGTGTTCAATACTGTATTACAAATAAAGTTTATAATATATAAGAAAGGATAGACTATTATGTTACAACGTATAGGAGCATGGATACTACTTTTTGGTTTTTTATTGCTATTGATTAATATAATTTTTATTCATTATCAACTAATGATTAGCTTGATTATCTATGCTATTATAGCGGTATTGTTTATTTTTAATATAAACAAAAGTCGAAACACTAATGATGACACTCGCGATGATTAATAGTACTATAATCATTGTTTTATCGACTTTTATAAAGCATCTGATGTAATAATACGCATACCTTTCGATATATTAGTAATTCTTTCAAGCTCATTACGAACTTTTAATAATGAACTTGAATCCACTTCAAGCTCAACAATTTTTGGTATAATTATTTCATCTAGTTGTTTTTTGATCTTTATCTCTTCTGAGCTAATATCTCCAAGTTTCTTAAGACTAAAAGAATCTAAAAATTCTTTAATTGTTCTCTTAACCCTTAAAAATTCCACATTTTTACGAGTATTTAACTCTTTATATTCATATTCATATTTATATTTATTATACTTACTTATAGAAGTCTGAATCTCTTTAAATTTTAATAAATCACTATTTAGTTTCTTTTCTTCATCTTTTGCTTTAGAAAGCTCGGAAACTATCGATTTATATAATGCAATTAAATCACCAAGTGATGTAAATTTACAATTATACTTTTCCATTAGTTGATTCATACTAAAAACCGGATCACAAGCCATTTGTTTTGCTAAAGCTGCCATCTCTTCAGGCAATCCTAATAAATGCTCTTTTAAAACTCTAGTTTTCATTGCTCCCAATCTTGATTTTAAGTTCTTTCTTAGTTCCCTTTCTTCTTTGACAGCAACTTCTAGAGCTAATATTTTTTGGCTTACATAATTCTTGACTTTCTCAAACTTTTCGTTGAATTCAATTCTAAAATCAGAGGTAGCTAAAACATCTTTTTTATGTATCCTACACTTGACATTAGCTCTGTAGAATGGTCTCAATCCAAATTCATGAGCTCTCTCCATTATATTCTTTTATTGCATTATGATAATTATCTTTTGCAGCCTCATAAGCTTCTTTTAAATTAGGAAATTTTAATAATAAGAATAAAAAATATCTAAAAAATATTTTATTATTAAAAGTATCAAATTGTATTAAGTTTTTTTCCAAAATCAGAACAATAGCCTCGAACAGCATAAAGTTATGCTCTATTTGTTTTAATTTATTTATAGTTTTATTTGATTCTTTTTCACGAGCCAAGCTCGCTTTTATCATCCTCTGAGTATCCATTAACATATCAAATTCAATATTCACAACCTGCATAATAATAAACTCCTTTTTTTATAACATTATTACAATATAATACCAATATTATATAAGGGAAATATGAAGATATCAAGCTTAAAAAAAGAGTAGTTTAAAATTTATAATTGTAACTTAATATATATTTTTATCTTTGTAGTCTTAATAACAGTTTTTGGGATGACAAATATTGGGGATAATGGTAACCTGGTAATTTCGATGCTGCTACTGGTAGATTTACTGATGGCAATCTTGGTGGTACTAGTATCCCTGGTGGTACTGGTAAATTATTATATTTATCGATTAGATTAATATAATAATTTATAAATCCAGGATCTCTAAGTAATTTTTTTAAATCATGTAGATTAAGCTCAAGAATTTTTAAGACTGGATCATTAATAGCAGATCTGATAATATCAAAACTACTTGTACTAATAGTACTTGGAATTTTAAGATTATTCTGTTCTAAAAAACCACTTTCTTTTAAAGATTCTTCTAATTCACCTATTTTATCAATAGCAGGTTGAAAAAATATTCTTAGTTTTGACAAATTGTTATAATAAAAATATTTTAATTCATTAACAGTTTCTAAGTATTCTTCTTGCTCCCCAAGTGAAAGCTTAGTTTTAAAATCATTACCAAGTAATCTTTTACTAAAAATATAATCAATTATCTCATCTGGTATTTTTAACATATATTCTACCTTTCTAATAAAATTAAGAAATATATAAGTCCCTTTATAGTTTTCCTTAATTTTGTTGAATTCATTATCTGAAAAATATTGAAGATTTAATTTATAATCTCCTGTTTCTGTAACATTAAAAATGTTTTCATTACCGCATAAACTTGCAATAAATGCATATGCTGGATTATATTGTATGGGATTATCAGGTTCCATATGCTGTGGTATGGGATCCCTAAACTTAAGATTATGATCAAGATTACCAAAATGATTCGATTTATCCAGAAAATAATTAACTGAATTTCTATCAGCTTCACATACAAAAAACATAGCTGCGGCAAGGTTAGTAAAGGATAATAAAAAATTTTGGCTACCTTTTTGGGCCAGATTATTAAGCCGACTTAATTTAAGTATAATATATCCTATACATCCCTTAACCTGATCAAATTCCATAGCTTTTGAAGCAGAATATATATAACGATTGTCATCAACAAAAATTTTTTGTTTTGGAGCAGTACAATCAGCTACCTTAAGAAAAATGCTTGCAATTAATTCAATTGCTGGATTTTTCATTTTTGTATTACGACAATTATTTTTCTTGGCATAATATATATTTTCTTTTTTTGTTCTACATAAAAATAATTCTCTACGATCGGAACTAGCACTGCTTGTATTTGATGTAATCTTTTTTAAAGATTTAATGCCGTATGAAAATTTCATATGATTATATGAAATTACACAAGCTAATGGATCTAATGCTTCTCCTGATTCTCTATCTTTTGAAAATAAAGAATAAAGGTTATTTACAAACTCATTAGTTAAATTTTCATCTTTTCTATACACTTTAATCACACCTTTCGAATATACCAAAAGATATTAAATTAGTAAGGGCTGTTTGTCGATAAAAAAACTGTAAAAAAATTCCCAAATTTTGAAGCAACTTTTAAAATAATATAAATAGAAACCATTAATATATTTATGAAGATTTCCAATTATTAAGCGGATTACTATCTAAAGCATCTTTTATTTGTTGGTTATCCAGGTGTGTATAAATTTCAGTAGTAGCAATAGTTTCGTGCCCAAGAATTTTTTGTAATGCCCGTATATCAACCTTACCATGCTTATACATAAGTGTCGCAGCTGTATGACGGAGCTTGTGGGTAGAGTATCTTTGGGGATCAAGACCTGATTCTTTTATATATTTTTTTACTATATGCTGCACCATATTCTTACTAATACGCTTTTTCAGTTTGCTTAAAAATAAGGCATCCTTGTCCTTAACACCGTTTACAGATCTTACTTTCAAATAATCATTTATTGCCTCTACACAAGATATATTAAGATGAATAGATCTTTCTTTATTACCTTTTCCAATAATCAATAATTTATTTTCGTTTATATTCATTATATTGATGTTAACTAACTCAGATAATCTGATTCCACAGTTTAAAAACAGTGTCAGCATAGCAAAGTCTCGCTCTGAATACTTCCCATTTACAGAGGATAAAAGTTTTTTACTTTCTTCAATATTTAAGTAACGTGGGAGACGCTTTACAAGCTTAGGAGACTCAAGCTCGCTTGTGGGATTTATCACTAATAATTTTGTTTTATTTGTCTGATAATTAAAAAATGATTTTAAACTTGCAACCTTTCTAGCACGAGAGCTGGGAGAGTTTTTAAGCTCATTACTTATAAATGACATATAGGCATACAGGTCAGTTAGCGTAATTGATTTTATATAGTCAATTGTAATATCAGAAATATCAATTTTATCAAACTCATCAATTAAATCTTTACTGTATGTAGGATTTGATCTATTGTAAATTTTCAGAAATCTGAAAAACATTCTTAAGTCATAAAAATATACTTGAACTGTATTTTTGGATTTTCCTTTAATTACTTGTAAGTAATTTAAAAAATCGTTTAATATACATGGTATTTCAAACTGATTAGTATTTTGCATAATTACATATTCCTTTTATATATAATATTTAGTTATATCTTAATAATGTAATAGTAAATCAAGTACGCCCCCCAATTAAACATAATATTCATTATGTTTAATTGGGGGGGCATTGCCTTTTCTATGCTTTTAAACGATTTTCAAGGTATTCACGTTCTTTTTCAAACCCAGGTTTCCCTAAAAGTGCAAACATATTTTTTTTATAGCCTTCGACGCCAGGCTGATCGAATGGATTTACACCTAACAAGTATCCGCTTATGCCACAGGCTTTCTCAAAGAAATACACTAGGTTTCCAAAATAAAATTCATCTAGATCGGGTACATTTATTAGAAGGTTTGGTACTCCGCCATCAGTATGTGCGAGTATTGTTCCTTGCATCGCTCTTTTATTTACAAAATCAATATTTTTTCCGGCTAAAAAATTTAATCCATCAAGGTTATCTGCATTTTTTTTCAATGTGATATTCTTTTTAGGAGACTCAACATTGACAATAGTTTCAAAAATGTTTCTCAATCCATCTTGAATATACTGCCCTAATGAGTGTAAATCAGTTGAAAAGTCTACGCCAGCAGTAAATATCCCCTTTTGATCCTTTCCTTCACTTTCACCGAATAACTGTTTCCACCATTCTGTAACATAGTGAAGAGCTGGTTCGTAGTTTACTAATATTTCAATCGTTTTATTCTTCCTGTATAAAGCATTTCGTACTGCAGCGTATCTATAGCAGTCATTCTGTTCTAAATCACTATTTTTATATATTTCATACCCATATGCAGCACCTTCTAGTATTTTATCTATGTCAATGCCAGCAGCAGCTATCGGTAATAAACCAACAGCTGTCAAAACTGAATATCTTCCCCCAATATCATCAGGAACTACAAATGTCTCATACTCTTCCTCAGTTGCTAATTTTTTCAGTGCACCCCTTGATGTATCAGTTGTCGCATAAATCCGTTTCTTTGCAGAATCTTTACCATACTTGTCCTCTAAGTATTCTTTAAATATTCTAAACGCAATAGCTGGCTCTAGAGTCGTGCCTGATTTAGAAATCACATTAACAGAAAGGTCTTTGCCTTCAACTAATTCTAGTAAATCAGCAATATATGTTGAACTTATATTATTCCCTACGAATATAATCTTTGGAACCTTACTTTTCGACCTATCAAGCATATTATAGAATGAGTGAGATAGTGCATCAATAGCTGCTTTAGCTCCAAGATAAGAGCCACCAATACCAATAACTACCAATACCTCGGAATCCGACTTAATCTTTTCTGCTGCAGTCTTAATTCTTTTAAACTCCTCTTTATCATAATTTACCGGAAGCTCTACCCAGCCTAAAAAATCACTTCCTGCACCTGTCTTATCATGCAGCATAAGATGAGCCGAGCGAATATAGCTACCTAAGTTTTGAATTTCATATTCCTTCAAAAAATCATTTACGTTTTTACTGTCAAACTTAATTTTTTGCATTTGAAATCCTCCGTATTCTATTGTTTTTCATCTGTTTTTCATCAAGGACTCTCAAGGAGATTCGCTTGAGCTATTACTCTGTTCGTGACTTTCTTGTTCACTAATATTCATTATAAAGGTTTCAAATTTTTTTCAGGGTGTTTTTCAGAGCGTTTTTCAGAGCTTCTACTAATTGCAGTTTTGTTTGTTACTTTATCATTATGCCTAATATTTCGGCGTCTCGGTACTGATGGAGGCACCTCTGCATATTCCTCAAAATTCGTAGCACTTATAGACATAGATAGATTTGAGCTATCATTATTTATAAGTTCAGGTTTAAAATATTCTCTAAGTGGTCTAGGTATTCTACTGGAATCATCACTAGAATCGTGTAGAAGTTCTTCTGTATATCTAAACACGTCTCTTAATTTCTTAGGTATAGTAAAAAATCCAAGAATCTTATTATCGTCTTTTTCACTATTATCATACGAATTCTCACTTTTATCAGCTGTGTAACATGCATTAACTAACTCTTGAATATTTTCATATTTTAAATATTTGATATTTGTTTTGATAGTTTCTAATTGTTTTTCTTTATTTATGCCTGCGATATCCATAAATTCACGGAGTGTTTCCGTTTGATGTATTTTTAATCCTTCACTTCCTTTTGGATATGAATTATCAATTGCACACTCTTCCTTAGCATATTTCCAAACTTCAGCAGTAAATGCAATAATTGATAAAGGCCAGGATGTAAGTAATGTAAATATCTTCAAAAAAGTTAGTCCTGAATCACATATGTTTTTATTCAAATCAATTTCAAAATTAAGAACCTTTGGTAAAGCTCTTAAGATATGGTTCAAGCCTGGCAAAGTAAAAAAACTCTTAAGACTAGGGTTATTTTTTATACCTTCTTCTATATAGTAGTCTCTTTCTAAGTTTTGTAAATCTCTAAGCTGTTTATATTTAAGTATTAGACAATTTTCCATTGTATTTTCTTCATTAGCCAATTTGAAGCTTACAGATTCTCCTACAGTTATACCTATCACTCCACCGATTAATAGACCAACCCATGGAAATATTAGATGACCCATAATAGCATAAGAAATTCCATGAGAAGCATAATTTTGTACCTTTTTGGAAAAAATATCGGGATAATTTGTCATATTTTAAAACCAACCTTTCATTGTAAATAATATACATATTTTGAATGCATTATATACTAAAATTAGCCTTTGTGCAATAATTTTTAATCATGCTTTATTTAGGGGTGCTAATCACATCGTATAAAAGAAAGTATATTAGAAAATAATATTACTTGCTTAGGTTAATAATTTTTTAAAAGTTAGGTAAGGTATGATAAAATATAATATCTAGGAGATAAAAATGTTAGTATCCATTTTTTTAATAATTCAGTTTATATTTACAATATTTGTGGGTTTGTATTTTTTTAACATATATCGCACACAAAAAACTAATAAATCTGCATTTGAAAAAGATTCAAAAAAAGAATTAGAGAAGTTAAAAAAATTAAGGGATATAAGCTTATCAAAACCACTATCAGAAAAAACAAGACCAAGCTCTTTAAATGAAATAATTGGTCAAAGTCACGGCATTCGTGCATTAAAGGCATGCTTGTGTGGACCAAACCCACAGCATGTAATAATATATGGACCTCCTGGGGTAGGTAAAACAGCAGCTGCACGGGTTATATTAGAAGAAGCCAAGAGCAATACCATATCTCCTTTTAAAAAAGATGCAAAGTTTATTGAGATAGATGCAACAAGTTTAAGGTTTGATGAGCGTGGTATCGCTGATCCTTTGATTGGTTCTGTTCATGATCCAATTTACCAAGGTGCTGGAGCCTATGGAATTGCTGGTATTCCACAACCTAAAATTGGAGCAGTAACAAAATCTCATGGAGGTATATTGTTTATTGATGAAATAGGTGAACTCCATCCTATACAAATCAATAAACTTCTTAAAGTATTAGAAGACAGAAAAGTATTTTTAGAAAGTGCATATTATTGTTCAGATGATACCAATATTCCTTCACATATACACGAAATTTTTCAAAAGGGACTACCTGCAGATTTTAGATTAGTCGGTGCAACTACACGTTCAGCAGAAGATATTCCTCAAGCCATAAGGTCGCGTTGCGTAGAAATTTATTTTCGACCACTTGGTGAAAATGAGATAACTGAAATAGCTTCAAATGCAGTAAAAAAAGGCGACCTAGAAATTCAAAATGGGGTCTGTGAATTAATCGCAAAATATGCACAGAACGGAAGAGATGCAGTAAATATAGTTCAAATAGCCAGTGGTGTTTCAATAACTGAAGATAGGGATATTATCACAAAAAAGGACATTGAATGGGTGCTAGATTTTGAAAGGTGTAGTCCAAGGATCGACAAAAAAATAAGTATCGGGTCAAATATTGGGATTGTAAACGGGCTTGCAGTTTTGGGTAACAGTTCTGGATATATTATTGACATAGAAGTATCAGCTGTTTTTGTTGGAGGAAAAGATGGGAAAGTAAAAATTTCAGGAATTATTGAGCAAGAAGAAATCGGCACAAA
>CAVYEU010000084.1:0-16064 GCA_963767415.1 uncultured Eubacteriales bacterium | reverse complement strand
TAGATGCAAAAAATTCATGCGCATCTTTCGCATGGAAACCGAAAACGTTCGGTGAAACACCGCAAGAAATCTCGATGAAACAGAGTGCAGTTACTGAAATAATACCGATTAAAATCGTCGCTTTGACTCTTAGAATCATAAGAATAAGTGTCAAAACGATCCCGAAGAGCGCTAGCTGTATAGACGGATTAGAGAAGTTAACGAGTGCCGGAATAACTGATGAATTTGTGATAACAGTTGCATCTGCTGGAGTTTTACCAAGAAAAAGATATGTACCGGGGTCAGCAGTGAATTTCAAAAGGCCGCAATTTTTGATACCTATATATGCAATGAAAAGACCAATACCACCACCGATAGCTTTTTGTAAGACTGGAGGTAAAGAGCGGATAATTATTTTTCGAAGTTCTGTGACAGTTATAATAATGTTTACAACACCACAGATAAATACCATTGCCAAAGCTTCTTGCCATTTAAAATCCATTACACCACAGACGGTAAAAGTGAAGAATGCGTTTAATCCCATACCTGGAGCAAGTGCATAAGGCACGTTGGCAAAGACACCCATAATAAGTGTGCCAACGACTGAGGATATAATTGTTGCGACAAAGATAGCTTGCGGATTAAACGGATTGTCTGGCGTTCCTGCTAATTGCAAAATACTTGGATTAACGAAAATGATATATACCATAGTAAAGAAAGTTGTAAGACCAGCAAGAATTTCGGTTCGTACGTTAGTGCCGTAATGTTTTAGCTTAAAAAATTTTTCCATTTTTACTACTCCTAAAAATATTTTTTATTAGAAAATCAGGTTAGATCAAAATTATTCTTCTTTGACGTGTAATCCTGCTAAAATTATTCCGATATTCATCCAAAACACTAGCATAACCCTTGGATAATACCAAATATATTCAACAAATCCAATTATCAGTACACCTGAGATTCCACATATACCTGACATTAAGATATTATTTGTAAAGATATCAGCCTTATTAAATATTTTAATGCTGCATCTTTTTATCAGTCTTGCAATAAACCATAAGAATGTAATAAACCCTATAAAACCTGTCTCTATCCAAAGTTGAGTGTACAGTATATGCGTATGCACTGGTGTTTGAGGAGAAGTTTTTGTAAAACTTCCACCAAGCCTACTGCCGATTATCTTCATGAATACATCAGTACCAAGCCCTAATCCGGTCGCCCAAAATTCTTTCAAGGTTTGCCAATAACTCTCAAATATTATTCTCCTATAGCTAACGGATGAATCACTTTTGCTAAAAATAGTAAGAATTCGCCGGTATATATATTCAGGTAGAAGTGGGATAATCGACACACCTATTATAAAAGCCCAAGGTAAAAATTTTTTATTTTTATAAAATATATAAAGGCAAATTGAAAATGCAAATGCTGCAAAGCCAGACCTCGAACCGGTATAAAACAATGACAATACTGATGGCATAAGTAATAATATAAAAACGATTCTCTTTGGTCGTGTTTTAGCGTTAGCTATTACTGATAAAAAAAATGGTATTGTCATTACTAGCACTTCTGCATAATTATTAGGGTTTCCCATAGTTGAAAATATTCTTCCAGGCATTCCTTGATTTATTGCTGCATCTGTCAATGAAGGATCAAACCCAACTGAATGAGTTACATGCTGAAAGACACCATAGCATCCACTTAGAGTAACACCTATTAAAATAATTTCAATAAAATTCTCAAGATTTTTTTTTGTTTTAATTAAGCTTACTATTAAGAGCACTATACAAAAGCAGGTTAAATAAAATATTATGAACCTTATGCTAAGACTTAGACTTAGTGATGTAATAAATGACAGTACTATTGATAGTATAAAAAGAATGAATAAACTATCGAAAGCTTTTATGTTAAGAGGCATGAAACTTTTATGTATTGGGTAAGTTTTTATATCTTTATTTGATTGAAAACCCCCATGAATTCCCTTAGACAGAATGAAAACTATTAATAGTGTTATTATGATAATGGTGCTATACATGTTATGCCATTTTTTATCTGGTATTATGAAGGTTATTAGTAAAAAACCAGAAAAAATATAATATACATATCTATCAATAATTGAGAACAGCTCTTTTGGCTTGCTTGTCTGATTGTCTAAATTTAGCTGGTCTTTATCAAAATTTACAATTTTTGGAATCAGTTTATTTAGCCAAATAATAGGGCAATTTACTAACCATTCAAAAAGATCAAGGGACTTACTGCTTGATAAAGCTTCTGTCAGAAACCCATCTTTTAGCAAAAATCGTTTTGTGTAGCTATTATTAAAAATATTTTTTAACCAGGCTAGACTTTTAACTAGCAATTTATATGAGATACTTGTTGTCTTGAAAGCTTCAAGCTTTTTATTAATGAGTCTAAAAATTCTTTTAATTAAGTTCATTAAATAGCTATTTTCAAAAAAGCCATATATTTTATCAATTTTTTTTTGTATAAATAAGTATACTACACTAGCGCATAAGATCAAAAGTATTACCTCTTTTCACGAATATCATATAATCTGGAAAATATAACTGAGTTCCCAAGTCTTAAACTTATAGACTTGCCAACAAAATAATCGGAATTGTCTATTGTTACTCCATTGTTATCGAATATTCCCTTTCCTTCTACAGTAACCATAACTGAAGAAAAACCTGGTCTAGATGCTTTTATGTATTGTCCTTGATCATTCATTCCAATAGATACAGCTTTATCAATTTTAAGTGAGCTAACAGTACCAAAATAGGTACCTTTATCAAAGTCTTTAGATGTATCACCTTTATTTATTTTTGATGCTGCAAATTCTGGAATCTCGTCACCATAAAATGTTAATACTATGTCCTTAGTTTTAACAAAGGGACTAATTGTTTTTGACTTTGTAAATTTGTATCCTACACCACCAATACCGACTAATATTACTAATATTACCAAGAAATCAATTATATTTAGTTTCCCAAATAATTTCCCTTTATCATCTATAAGCATATTTATCAAACATCCTTTTTTTATTATTTTTAATTACTAATCATGCCTAAGTATATAGATTATATGTTTTTCAACTACAAAATCAAGATTGAACTTAGTGCGAGCAGCTTTAATTGCGTTTTTGCTTAGAGTATTTCTTAATTGGGCATCATTAATTAATCTATTGATGGAATAAGCTAAGCCTTTAGCATCATTATATTTTACTAATATTCCACAGTTGGTTTCATCATTTATGATATCACCATTTCCTGCCATATCAGTTGCTATGACTGGTTTTCCACAGGCCAAAACTTCGATTATGGCAAAACTTAATGCCTCATGTAATGATGAATTAATGTAAAGATCACATCCATAAATTAAGTTTTTAATATCTTTTCTAAAGCCTGTAAAGATTATATCACCGCAAAGACCCATATCTGCAACCTGTTTTTTTCGATCTTCAAGGAATGAACCATCATTAGCCAAAATGCATTTAAACTTCATTTGTGTAATTTTCTTAAGCTCCCAAACAGCATTTATCAAAAATTCATGCCCCTTGTCGTATGCAAACCTTGATGCACAAAGAAATACAAAAACATCATTATCAATATTATATTCCTTGCGAAGGGTTGATTCTTCATGTTCTTGCCAGGCATCTATATCTACTCCATTAAAAACAACTGTTATTTTTTCACCAGGGACACCATTTTTAATCATCATTTCTTTGCCTTTATTGCAAACAGCAACTATTCTATTTTGTAACTTAGAAATAATCCTGTTTGTAATCCTTAGTATACAGTTATTTTCTAAAACAAAATGGTTTGTATAGTTAACCTTTATTTTGGGGTTAAATATCTTGGAAAGCATAGCAATATAATTTTCTCTAAGAAATTGAGTGTGTATAATATCTATATCATACCTCTTACACAGTTTGCTTAAATCAATGGCAGCTTTAATATCAAAAGGATTTCTCATTTTAATTCTAAAAGTCTGTACTCCTCGTATTTTCATTTTTTCAACTAAAAGTCCGTCCTCGTTAAATGCTAAGTATGCTTTAATCTTTTTATTGTGTAGCCTATCAACTAATGATTCAACATATCTTTCAGTTCCTGCTTTTCCTGCATGATTTAATACATATAATATTTTTTGCATTTCTTGTTTTACTCTCCTATCTGCATTTTTTTACACTTGACATGACTACTATTTACTTTGCAAATTATATATTATTTTTATTCTCAATTCTATAGTTTCGTAAAGTAGGTACAGAAACAAATAAGACAAATGACTGATTTATTCTTGCAACAAAAAATTCTCATCTTTTTCAAGATAAGAATTTTTTGTTATATATTAGGTTTCGTAAACTCTAATATTAGGTAAGTTTTTTGAATTATAGGAATCTATTTTATAAATTTGTAATTTATTTAATTATTAAATGAACGGTCTAAACCCAATTACAGTTATATCATCTGTTTGCGGGGCACTTCCTTTATAACTATTCAACGCAGTTTCTAGTTTTTCCTGCTGCTCATAAATCGGGTTTTTGTAATTTTTGACTAACATTTCTCCAAAAACTTTAGGACCCATACCAAACCGTTTCTCAATTGAATGCTGATCTATAAATCCGTCAGTTGTTAAGTAAAACATTTCGCTACCTGTAAGTGAGACTTCGTGATTGGTATATTTAAAATCTTCTTTAGTAGTTCTATATCCTATTCCTTTCTTATCACCGTTTATAACAGTTAGTTTATCATTTTGACACATATATAACGGAATTTTAGCTCCCGAATAAATTAATCTTTTCTCTTTAGGCATCACGAAACACAGTGCTACATCCATTCCATCATCGGATAACATTTCATACTCATTAGTATCAGCAATATCTAAGTGATGGTTTAACGTAATTCTTACATATTTGTTTAATTCTTGTAGAATTTTTGCGGGATCATCATTACAAATTTCTCCTGTTACCCTACTTAAAACCGAATTGGCAGTCATTGTCATGAATGCCCCTGGTACTCCATGACCTGTACAGTCTATAACCCCTATAAAAAAGTTGTCTCCAAATTGACTAAACCAATAAATATCTCCTCCAACTATATCTCTAGGTTGCCATAAAATGAAGTGTTCTTTTAGATTTTTTTGAAATAGTTCAACTCTCGGCAAAATAGATAATTGAATAAGTTTTGCATAGTTTATACTATCCATAATATGTTTATTCTTATCCTTTAGTTCATTCGTTTGATCAGTAATTTTATTTTCTAGATCTTTATTCATTTTAATCAAATCTTCAAATTCAAAACTTTCTAAGCTTGTATTTTTATCAGAGTCTGAGGCTTCAAGCTGCTCAGTTTTTCCATGTACCAGCTCTTTCAGATGAGTATATGCAAGAGCATTTTCAAGGGATATAATCATTTGAGAAGATAACACTTTTAAAAGTTCTACCCGATCCGTTGTAAAGGCACCTATAGTGTAGTTGTTCTCAATGTAGAGAATTCTATTCAAGTTACCTTTATAGATAAGTGGAATACAACACACTGATTTTATACTGTTTTTCTTTATATATTCGTCAAAATTATACTTAACATCATTTGCTGCATTATCTGTAATAACTATTTCTTGCATTTTCCCTACATAACATATAATTGAATCAGGGTAGACTGTTTCTTTTGCAATATTTTCTTTTGCAAACAAATCAATCATTTGTATGGTGTTGCTAGATACATTATATATAGCTTCTGGTAAAAACTCATCAACTTTTTTTGTAAGAAGTACAACCTTCTGAGCTCCAGAGTTTTCTGCAATAACCTTCATAAGCTTGTCTATAAGTTTACTGTATTCAATTTCACTAAATATTGCTTGCGAGGACTTTATTATAGACATAAGATCTATAGAAATTGTACTTGTTCTATTAATTCCAATTGGATTTTGCTTCAAAATATCTGAGAAAAAATGAGGATATTTCTTTTCAAGTTGTCTTGTTTTTGCTTCCGCACCCCATTTTTGGTATGCGTACCAAGCATCAATAATAAATGACTTTGCTATATTTCCCATATTTCTAGAAATATAATATCTACCTGTAACTTCATTTGCAAGTGCTTCATGATTCAAATATTCATTTTGTTTTGCTTCTGAAATTGCTTGCTCATATAATTTCATTGCAGCTACATGATCATTTCTAACTCTTGCAATCTCAGCTTCTACTAAATAATAATTATGTGAAACATTCATTGGACCATAAATCATTCTTTTTTTTAACTTTTTTTGATTTTTTAGGACTAGTCTCATTATTCTTTTTTTTTGCTTAGTGTTTTTATTATTATAAAGGCCTAAGAGAATCATTGAATTAAAAAAATAATAATCTGGTATTGAAGGAGTAGAAGGTACTGCATCTAAATATTCCTTGCATTTATTTGTATTAATAAAAGCTTCATCTAGGTTGTTGAATATATAACTCAGTCCTTGTTTAACAGAATATAAAACACATATAGTTGATCGTGAATTTAAGGATATTAGTAATTCCAGTACGGTATTTTCATTAAATACTTCACCTATTAATTCTATAGTATATTTTGATTTGCCCATTAAATTTAAAAAAGTTTGGAGAAATAAGTTGTTAAGAATTACTATTGGTTCTTGATGTAATTTTTTTACTGCTACTAAAGAAGTTTTAGAGAACTCTTCCATTTCTTTGAGATTCAATCCTAGATAAAATGCATTATAATTTTTCATATAAATGCACCATGCTGCATACTCATTGTCACCTGATTCTAACCCAGATGTATATCCCTGAAATATATGTGACAATACATTTTTCAAATGATTGTTATAAAAAGCTAGGAAGTTTCCGAAAAAGAAAATATACGTAGCTTCAGTACTTTTTTGGTAGTATTTTTTAAACAATGCTTTGTGAATTTTTTCTAATTTTAATCCGGATTTAATATCTTCTAATGAATATATAATTGTTGAATAAACAGCATAACCAAATGTAGAGTAATAGTTGTTTCCATACTTCAAAGAAAGACGTATTATTTCAAATCCTACGAAAGGTAGTAATAATGGCCTTGCAATACACGTTGAGGACATAAGATTATATAAGATTCGCATAGCAACTATTTTATATTTATCTATCATAGTTGGAATATTTAAAATATCTTTCTCTGTTTTTGTTAATAATCTTAGTTTGGTAGATATTAATCCGAACAAAATTTGTAGCATTGATGGAGTTTTAGGTAATTTAACTCCAAGTAATTTTAACGCTTCTATGGAAATGTTAATTGCATCATCTCTTAAACCCTTTGAGATTAAAGCCCTGGAATTTATTTCATTAATAATAACTTTTTCAAAATTTGTTTTTACATTTTTTAATGCAATTTCTGTTAATTTCTCCATTTCAGAGAAATTATTGCTAAGGTATGCATCTTCTAAAGCTTCATTGTAAATATCAACGGTTAATTCATATTTTATTTCCCAGGAATCTGATCTTAATAATTTAAGACAATATTTTACATATTGATATGCAATATCATAAGCTGACGAATTACGTGCCTTTTTTGCAGCTTTTAAACTCATTTCGATAAATTGATGTTTTTCAGATTCATCTTCAATCAGATCTAATCCTTCACTATAGTGATTAACTATATCAAATAATTTATTTTCAATTGATTCTTTTGGAGTATTTTTTATAATCATTCGTGCAATTTTAACATGTATTTTCTTTTTATTAATTTCATCAAGCATTGCTAAAGCTGCTTGTTGAATTTTATCGTGAAGAAATTTACATACGATTTCTATTTTATTTTCTTTATGTAAATTCAAAATATACTTATAGTTCTTATCAACAGGTACTATAAATTCCTCCTCAAATACTTTCCACAAATTTTCATATAAATACTTTTCATCTTTTTCAAAAAGAAGCGATAGGTTATTCAACTCAAAAGTATTACCAAAACAAGCTGCGATTTTTATAATTTCTTGCGCTTCCTTTGACAACTTATAAAGTTTACCGACAAGAAAATCAACTACATTATCTGTAAATTCCATCTCTTCAATTTTTTTAATGTCCCAATTCCATTCTTCTGTTCTTACATCAAAATATATCAGATTTTCTTTAGCTAGAGACTTTATAAACTGATTAACAAAGAATGGATTGCCTTGTGTTTTTTTCATTACTAATACAGCTAAAGCTGCTACATTTTCTGGATAACATCTTAGAGAATCACATAGCATAGATAAAATATCATTTTCTTTTATTGCAGTAAGGTGAATAGTACTAATTTCTTTTGCATAATTTTTAGTTATTTCTTCTAATTTTATCATTAAAGGATGTCCTATATAAACTTCGTTTTCGCGATATGCTCCTATTAAATATAAATATTTTATTTCGGAATCGGAGATTAAAATTTCAATCATATTTAATGTAGCTGAATCTGTCCATTGAAGATCATCGAAGAATATAACTAAAGGAGCATCTTTGGATGATAAAATTTTGATAAAATTTTGAAAAATCAAATTTAATCTATTTTGTGATTGGGTTGGTGGTAGCTCTTCATCTGGTAGTTGAGAACCTATAATAAGCTCTATTTGAGGAATAATATTAATCAATACTTGTCCATGTGAACCCACTGCTTTCAATATTTTTTCCTTCCATTTTTGAAGTTGATCTTTGTTTTCTGTGAGTATTATTTTGGTAAACTCCTTAATTGCTTGAATAACTGGAGCATATGGAACATTCTTACCCATCTGATCGAATTTACCAGATATAAAATATCCCCTTTTTTCTGTAATTGGCTTATATATTTCATGAACTAAAATAGATTTACCTATACCTGAAGATCCACTTACCATTATTATCTCAGTTGAACCATTGTTATTTATTTCCGAAAATTTATCCAATAGAGCCTTAATTTCTACATCTCTTCCATATAATTTTTGAGAAATTTCAAAACGGCTTGAGCGATCAAATGATGCTATCTCAAAGTCTATATTAGTATTTCCATTTTCAATATTTTCAAGACATTTTTTCAGATCATTTCTTAGACTAATCCCACTTTGATATCTATCTTCTGCATTTTTTTCAAGTAGTTTCAAGATTATTTTTGATAAAGCTGGAGGAATTTCTTTATTTACTTGATCTGGCGATATTGGTTTCATTGCCATATGTAAATGAATGACCTCAAGTGGATCAGTTGATTCAAAAGGCAGTTTTTGTGTAAGTATTTGATAAAAGCTAATGCCGAGAGAATAATAATCACTTCTATAGTCAATACTTCTATTTATCCTTCCTGTCTGCTCAGGAGAAATAAATGGTAATGTGCCTTCAAGAACATTTGGATTTGTGACTTCAATAATTTCTTTTGAAAGAATATTTGATATACCAAAATCTATAATTTTTACTATATCATCTTTTTCATTCCAAACAATATTTGAATTATTCATATCTTTATGTATTATATTATGAGAATGTATTTCAGTTAAATTTTGAACAACCTTTATGGCTAAATTTAGAAATTCTTTCAAACTTAGTTTCCTTGTTCTTAATATATTATCAATGGATATTCCACCAAAGTATTCCATTGAAAAAGCGTGTTTACCATTATAAGTAAATTTTTCAAAAACTTTTGGTACTCCGTCAATTTTATATTGGTTATAAATCATGTATTCCATATCAAAATTTGCTATTTCTTCGGGGGTAGGATAGTCTTTATTTAGAACTTTTATTATTACATCGGTGTTATCTGATTTTTTCTTTCCTTTAAATACTTTTGTTTTTGAACTGCTATAGATAACATCACCTAATATGTAATTTAATTTATTACTATCCATATGATTTCACCCCCTTTAATGTAAATTATTTCATTATTTTATATATTCTATATAAAATAATGAAATTCCTTCTTTATTCTTAAGCGTTACTTATTTATTATAGTATGCAAATTTTAACAAAAATTTTATTTTAAAAATGCTTGATGAAAAGCGAGTGTATCATTATGACTTTTAAATAGTTTAACTTTATTGTCTTCTTTTAGTTCCCAAAGATGAACTGATTCAGTAGAAAGAACTTTATCAGTGGATTTAATACGATAACTTTCATGAATTATTACTGATATGTATTCTTCTTCAGATAGAATTAAAGAGATGTCTATGTTCAATGGCTCTACTGCATCTTTAAAATTAGTAAACCAAAATTTTATTTGCTCAATGCCTTTGAAATTGCCTGCAAATGGTACTACTTCTTTTACTCCAGGAAATATTATAATTGAATCTTCATCAAAATGTTCTAATATTTCATTTAATCTTAAGTCATTTTTATTTACTAGTTTATTTGTTATAAATAGGATATATTTTTCATATATAGTTCTAATAACTTCAGCTGGGTTTTTAGACATTTCCCTGATTGTATAAATGCAATTTCTTCCTTCTTCTGATAAAGGTATAGGAGCTACTAATACGCCTATTCTGTTTAAATTGGTTAAATCAATCGGAATATCATGTTTATTCTTTATTATCAAATATTTTAATCCGCATTCATTTAATTCACTTATTATTGACATCGTAGATCTGTCTCCTGTGCTATTACAAACAACCCAAACTTCGTCCAATCGCTTCTTCTTTCCAACTTTTTCGATTTCTTCAATCAGCCCCTGCTTTGACCAACAGCAAATAGTTTTTTTATAGCCGTCAAGAATATTTTTATTGTTTTTATAATTTGCTTCTATAAAATCTGAGATTCTTTGAGCATCTTTCATTCTATGTACTGCATAAACAAGTAGATGGAATGGGTTCCCATTTGCGTGTTGGTTTATTCTGGCTTCATAATTATCTGGTTGAACAATTATTATATCCTTAGGGAAAATAGACTTGTAACATTCATAAACTATATGGCCTTCATCAATCATCAATACACATTGATGTGTATTGGAATTTACTGAAAATAATTGTCTCTTTAATTCCCTCACCCATGGACAAGCACTATCAATAATAGGAATATTATTTTCTTGAAGCTTTTTTAGTTCCTTAATATTTCCATCATATCCTGTAATATATACTCCTGCATTTTTTGGGAGGTCATCTACTGTTTTTACATAATTTGCAGTTAATTCATCTAACAATTTGGTGTTAACTCCTCTTGTGTTAGTCATCATCCAATCAAGTATCAAGTAAAACTTAACTTTATTTCCTTCAAAATCAACTGGTTCATATAAGTATTTGGGCATATTTCCTATTGATTCTTTTTTCATCCATTTACACATACCGTCATTTTTAAAAAAATAAAACATAGTCATAATAATCAGTCCTTTCTAGTCAAATTTTTTTGATACCAATTTAAAGCAATTTCAAGTCCTTCTGATAACGAAGTTTTTTGATCCCATCCTAAATCTTTTTTTGCTTCGGTATTAAAATATTTGGCTTTTTTCGATAAAATTTCTATCAGACGCTTATCTATTTTTAATTTAAAATTAATTTTAAAAATCTTACCAAACTTTTTTAATAAAAAAGCATAAATTACCATAGGTAGTTTTGGATATACTTTTTTAGGGAATGGAATACCTATTTTAACTGATAGCATTTTAATAAAATCGTGTACACCTTTTTCACTTTCCTTTAAACTGGAATACTTTTTACCTATAGATTCATTTTTTATTCCTGCTAAATAAAATAATTCGCAAATATCGTCGATAAATACAATCGGAGCATTTTTTTCACCGCCCCTTATTATAAATTGCAAGTTGTTTTTTAAAAGATTAATCAGTCCAGGGAGGTATTTTTTATCGCACGGTCCATACATATATCCGGGGTAAATAACAGTAGCCTTAAGATTACTTTTTAATATAAACTCATCTACGATTTTTTCAGCGTAATATTTACTAAGTGTATAATTACTTAATAAAAAATGATTATAGACCTTTACATCTTTAATAGCTATTGAAGAACAATATACTAGCTTACAATTAGGGTTATTATTAATGATTGCAGAACAAATGTTTTTGGTACCATCAACATTTACCTTGTAGAAAATTTCTTTTGTTGATTGATCAACTTGGGCGGCAATATGATAACAAATATCTATATCTTTAACAAAGTTTATTAAAGAAACGGGATCGGTAATATCGCCAAGTACGATATCTATTCCTTCTTTTTTTAGATTCTCAACTTTACTTGTTTTTCGAACTAATACTTTTAACTTACACCCTTTATCATGCAATATTTGAACTAATCTTTCACCAAGTCCGCTTGTTCCTCCAGTGATTCCTACAAACATTTCTATAACCTCCTTTTTTGATTATTTTTTGAAACGTTGACTTTTATATGTTTTTTCATCAACAATTTGACCTAAAAAAGTAATTTCTCCAAGGATATCTTTATTATGTAATAATGTAATCTTCTTGCATTTGGACACTATTGGATCTTTATTATTAGCATATTCTTCATTATCTTTTAAAATTATGGGTATGTTAAGTAGTATAGGTTTATATACCTTAACGTATACTGACAACAAATTCATATATGTATCAAAGTCTGTCTTTTGTAAGATATGAGCAGCTTGTGTCAAAAATTGTTTAGTACCCTCAATAAAATATAGTAATGAATATAGATTACTACTACCATTATTAGATAAAATGTGATCCTGAGATGGGTTGATCATTTTGCAATAATATTGTTGGTTCTTATCTTTCATCAGTGAAGAAACTAATACATTTTCATCATATTTTTTGTGAACTAATTTTTTATCTGTTTTTTGGGTTAAACTATTTTTTGATATTTTTTTATTATCAGCTGACATTATTTTGTTTAGGTAAACCAATTTTATTACGCCTGAACATATTAAATCATTAATTTGGAGTATAGATATATTAAATGATTGGGTGTTTTCCTCAGTAGCTTTTATATCAAGTTTAACTATAATAGGATAATATTTTTCACAAAATTTATGAAAACTAATATCTAGTAATTCTATGTAAAAATCCATATAGTTCAATCTTTGTGATGTGTACATCACATAAGAATCAATTAATTGAAATATTCCTTCTAATAAAAGAACTCCGGTTACATGATCTAACGCATGGTCAAAGAAATATGTATGATTTTCGTCTACAAATAACTTACCTACTATTTGATTATTAAGATTATATCTCGCTGAACTTAATACCAAATTATTAGAACTTCTTCTTACGTAAGGTAATATATCAATTTCTTCAAAACTCTTACTACCAATATTATCAGGAAAGTTATATATTTTTTGATCATTTACATTTCTTAAGTTTTTATAACAATTATCAAACTTTTCTTTAAAATGTTCTGATATGTAACTTGCTAAATTTGTAATGCTTGAATATTGAAAAAATACATCTAAATCAATATTTATATCGAATTTGTCATTTATTTTTTTTCGATATTGATTAAATAGTATTGAATCAAATCCATATTCATTAATGTTAGTATCTAAATCAATATTATTTTTATCAATTTTTAAAATATTTTCTACTAAATCTAATAAATAATTAATAACATATTCAAAGTTATCATTTGAGTTTATTTCAAAGGAATTATTTTTATTGTTTTTAATATATTTCCTTTTATCAGTAGAATTGATGTTGTTTATACTTTTATTTTCAAATATGTTTTTTGAATAAAGTTCATTAACTTTTTTTACCTCATCGTTTTTAGGTATCCAATATTTATTTTTTTCAAATGGGTACGTTGGTAATGAAATTTTGTTTGGGAGATTATTAGTATAAAATAGTTTCCAATCGATTTCTACTCCTGAAATCCAAAGCCTTATAATTTTTGAAAGCTTTTTTTGTAAAATTATTTTATGTAAAAATTCTATTCCTTCTTCCCCTTCAATAAACAGTTCTTTATTTGCACTATTTTCTTTAATATTTCCTTGATAGATACTATCTATTTGATCATTTAACAAATAGGTTGATAACTTTTCTTTTACTTCACTAGTACTAAAGGCAATGAAAGCCAATCTTTCTTCCATTTCTTCTCTTCCGATTTGTAATGTATAGGCTATTTCAATTAATGAAGTATAAGGATTATTGTCAACAAATTTAATTAAATTACTTGCGTATTCTTTTAATCGATTACGATTTTTTGCAGATAAAATAATAATTTGGGGTTCACTTGTATCGATTTTAGGTCTTGTGCTAGTATATTCTTCTAAAACAATATGGCTGTTTACCCCACCAAAACCAAAAGAACTGACTCCTGCAATTTTTGGGCTATTCCAACTTAGTGTTTTATTAACTATATAAAATGGGCTGTCTTCTAATTGTATTTGTGGATTTAATTCATTAAAATGCAAATTACCAGGGATTTGTCCATGCTTCATGGATAGGACTACCTTAAAAACTCCTGCTATACCTGCAGCAGATTCCAAATGTCCAATATTTGACTTAACCGATCCAATTCCACAGTTTGGTGTTTTAGGGAATTCTTTAATATTCTTTTTATACAATTCTTTAAATGCTTTTTTTAATCCATTCAACTCAATTGGATCTCCAAGGTTTGTTCCAGTGCCATGAATTTCAATATAGCTAATATTAGAAGGATCAATTCCTGATTTCTTCCATGCTTCAATAATTACTTCTGCTTGAGCATTTGGGTTAGGAGCTGTAAGTGAGTTTGCATGACCGCTATGGTTTACTGCACTTCCTTTTATTACTGCATATATATGATCATTATCCTCTTTAGCCTTACTTATAGGCTTTAAAAGTATTGCTCCTACACCTTCCCCTCGTACATATCCGTTTGCTTCTTTATCCAACGTCTTGCAGTGTCCATCTTTAGCCAACATTCCTGTTTTATCAAATGATATAAAGCCAGTAGGAGTTAATAACACATTTACACCACCCACTATTACCATATCACAATTTCCTAATTGAATTTCTTCTATTGCGCGATGAATTGCAACTAATGAGCTAGAGCATGCAGTATCTATAGGCTCGCTTGGACCACTTAAATGGTTAAGTATGTAAAGATTTCTGTTTTGCTAAATATCGAATGAGATATAGCCCTACTAGAAGTTTGTGCCTCCAGTTTCAGTATTATTTGATTCTTTTAAAACTTCGCAATAATCAGAAGTAGATACGCCCACAAAAAGCCCCGTTTTAGTACCTGATAGATCAGTGCCTTTTATACCCTGCATCCTCTATTGTCTTTCACACAACCTTCCAAGGAATATCCTCTGTTGTGGATCCGTTAACTCTGCTTCACAAGGTGATATACCAAAGAACAACGGATCAAACTTGTCCACCTCAGACATGAACCCTCCATATTTTACTTTTGTTTGGTCTGTGTAATCTTCCCAGTTCCAACGGTCTTTTGGAATTTCGCTTATCATATCAACACCATTTATTAAATTATCCCAGAATGTCTCTAAATTAGGTGATTGTGGCATAACCCCTGCCATGCCTATTATTGCTATTGGTTCATTTATCTTGTTAGCTTTAACAATCTCTTGTTTATAATTTGATTGTATAAATCTAGGTTTATGCTCAACAATATCTTCTTTAGGAGTAAAAGCTGCATTTGATTTTTTAACAATATTTAAAACCTGTCCATAATATTGCAAAAGATCATCTTTATATTCCTTAATCAAATAATTTGCAAATAAGTTTAATGTTGGATATTCAAAAAAAATCGATGGCATTATATTCAAATTATATTTTTTATTTAATTCATTACTAAATTGGGTAAATGATATTGAATCAAACCCAAAATCTCCTAATTCAGATTCAATATCAATATCTTGCTCTTTTATTTTTAATATTTCAGATATACTTTTTAATAAGTCTTTTTGTACTTTATTTAATAAATCATCTATAGGTATTTCGCTTAGAGACTCAATTTTTTCTGTTACGTTCTCAGTATTATAACTTAATATCTTACGTATTTTTTTACCTTCTCCATCCATAATTATAACTTGGGATTCTTTTTGTAATAGTGCTTTATCAAAGGCATTTAATCCTACATCTGTCGACATTGAGATAACTCCAAAATTGTTAAGCATCATCTTACGAGTTTTCTTCATCTACTTTCATCATGCCATCTTTCCACAATGGCCAGTTTATAGATAATATCTTTTT
>CAVYEU010000083.1:0-10613 GCA_963767415.1 uncultured Eubacteriales bacterium | reverse complement strand
GGAAGAGGATCAAGAAAAGGAAAAAGAAAAGGAAAAGGAAAAGGAAAAAGAGGAAGAAGTAGAAGAAGAAGACTGAAAGAAGAGAAAGTAGAAGGAAAAGAAAAGAAAGAAGTAAAAGGAAATGTTTTGCAGTCGGAAATAGTAGGAATAAGCCAATTAGATTATGTGAGGCAATGTTTTCAAGAAAGTAAAAAAGACTTAAGAGAACCGATTGACTCTAAATCTATAGAAATAGAAGCTTCTAAAGCATTGGCTGATCGCTCTCAGAATTTGCAAGCAGAAAAAAATCTTGTTCCTTCGATCTCTAGGGATATACGTAATTTTAAATAATTGGCGACCTGAAGTTTCTAATATATGAATCAAAACCTATTTTAGCAAAGATTTTTTTTCATAAGCAACTCGAGGTCATTAATTCAAAGGTCTTGCCCTCTAAAGCTAAATCAACGACCTGATATTATTTCATTGATCCTTTGATTTATATTTTTACTATAGACTCCTCCATGATAACATATAACAGTTTCTATATCATACTCAGTAAGCTTTTTCAATGAGTTTGCAGCTAAATCTTTATCAAAAGCAAATTGAGAATTATGACCAACCAGCTTGTTATCAATGATATTCAAGGCATCTCCGGCAATAAGAGTTCTATATTTTGAAAGGTATAAGCAAATGTGACCCGGTGTATGTATTATTGTTATACCTCCACAGTACGATAATTCTATTTTGTCCTCAAGTTCTACATTTACCTTGGATTTAAGACTAGAGAATATATCTTGAATTGGTTTTTGTGGGCTTGTGGTCAATCCGGCTTGAATTTGGGCTATACGTTCGGGTGTCATTTTTATAGGCATTTTTTCAAACTCGATATTTTAAATAAATTCCCTTCTTGAATTAGAGAAATAAATAAGCAATTCTAATTTATATACTGTACTAGGTCACAAAATAACATTTTTGTCCACCTGGATAATATATTCTAAGATTCAGCTGAATCAAGAATATTATTAATGACCGTCAGTACAAGTTAATACTTGCCTCATTAAAAAAATTATTCCCTCAGCAAGTATAAAAGCAAATTCCACTCCAAGCAATAAAAAGGGTGGGGTGGAATTTACTTTTGCAAATCAGACTATACATCGTTATTCTAATTTTTAATATCAATTACACATACCTCTGGAAGATTTCTATATTTGCCAGCATAATCCAGTCCATAGCCTACAACGAACTTGTCAGGGATGGTGATTCCTCTATATTCAATCTCAATGTCAATTTTTCTTTTAGTCGGCTTGTCCAAGGCAGTACATATTTTTATACTTGCAGGTCCTCTTGTATAAAATAAATCTTTCAAATGCCTTAATGTTAACCCTGTATCAGCAAGATCTTCAACTATTAATACATGCTTTCCTGTTACATCAACGTCAATATCCTTAATTATTCTTACAACCCCTGATGATTCTGTTGAGCTTCCATAGCTTGATACAGCAATAAAATCCATATCTACCGGAATTGATATCTGTCTCATCAGATCAGCTAAAAATATAAACCCACCCTTCAAAACACCTATCAGCACTAAATCTTTACCCTCATAGTCGTGGGATATCCTTTTTGCTAGTTCGGATACCATGTCACTTAATTCTTTGCTAGAAACAATTACTTTCTTGATTTGTTCTTTCACGAATATGTGCCTCCTTAACGTTATTTGATTAATTCTAACTTTAAAACCCTTTTTGTCAAACTTGTAACCTTAAACTTTTCACTACTTTTGTTCCCTATAACCCAAACAATTTCAATACCATCTGCAATCAACAAGAAATGTTCCCTATCCTGCCTTGGCACCTTATTATCAATAAAATATTTTTTGAGTTTCTTTGTACCATTTGATCCTAGCGGGTAAAAAATGTCACCATTTTCTCTATTCCTGACAACCAAAAGATTTCCCAACTTGTCATAATCAAAATAACGAACAAAATGATTCTCTACCGAACTCTTCTTATCTTTTTCTTTTTTAATAATATTATCTATAGATGCCTCTTCAAATTTAGCTACCACTAGAATACCAATATCTTCCAAACGCGTATTGCCAGGTATTTGGATCTCCCTTTTAATTAATTTATCAGATAATTCTACATGATTTTTCAGCTTTGTAATTTTAAGCATATCATACGACCTCTCTACACAAATCTTATGTGGCAGATTGATCTTCGCACCCGTTCTTCCATTTAAGCATAAATCGTCAATATTTCCAATATGGATATTAGTTATTCCATTTAAATCATTATTTATTTTTCTTATTGCAGTTCGAATTAATCTTCTTCTAATAGATGTATGGGTACTATTTATCATGCTTATACTTATTGCTATTTCATTACATAACTCATCAAATGATATTATAGACTTAGCCAAAGCTTCATTAGAACTTTGCTCTAAATAATCATAATCATCTTTTAAAATCGTTGACATTCTAATAATGCTACCAATAATATTTGGGTTAAATACTTCGGCAATATATGGAATTAAATTTAACCTTACTTTATTTCTTGTATAAACATCTTTAAGATTAGAGCTATCGATTCTGGGTTCTAACATAAATCTGTTACAGTACTCTTCAATTTTGCACCTTTCAACATCAAGTAAGGGCCTTATTATATTTCCTCTTTTATATTTCATACCACTTAATCCATCTAGTCCTGATCCTCTTATTATGTTTAACAAAATAGTTTCTACCTGATCATTCTTATTATGCGCAATAGCTACTTTTTTAGCATTTAGACGAGATAGGTATTCATTAAAAATATCATATCTGGCATCTCTAGAAGCCTCCTCGAGTGATTTGCCTGATTTTAATGCTTGTTTTTTCATATCTATAGATTCACAGATGTGTTCAATCCCTAATTTATCGCAAAGTGATTTAACATATTCTTCATCTTTATTAGATTCTAAACCACGAAGCATATGATTTATATGTAGGGCATATAATTTTATAGAGTACAAATCCATAACAGAATGTAAAATATGAAGAAGACAAACAGAATCAGGACCACCTGAGACACCAATAATTATAGTATCATTTTTACTAATAAGGTCATACTTATTTATAGTTTCAATAATTTTATTAATCATAAAAATTCCTACATTCTATGTTTTTCTATATTCGCAAATTTTGTATACTGACCTAACCAAGCTAAATCAACAGTGCCTGTCGATCCATTTCTATGCTTTGCAATTATTATCTCTGCTATATTCTTTTTTTCAGTCTCTGGATTGTAATATTCGTCTCTATATAAAAACATTACAATATCAGCATCCTGTTCAATCGCTCCTGACTCTCTTAAATCGCTTAATATAGGTCTATGATCAGCTCTGCTTTCGGCTGCACGGCTAAGCTGTGATAACGTTATGACCGGAACATTTATCTCTTTTGCAAGAATCTTTAGTGACCTGGATATATCTGCTACCTCCTGATGCCTGCCTTCATTCCTACTTCTACCCTGCATTAACTGCAAGTAGTCTAGCATTATAAGACCAAGGTTTTTTTCCATCTTTAGTCTTCTACATTTAGCTCGAATGTCTACTATCGAAATACCTGGTGTATCATCTATGTAAATTGGTGCATCTGACAATGGTCCAAGGGACCTTGCAACCTTTTGCCAATCACTATCTTCTTAGTTTTCCTGTTCTCATTTTTTGACCATCAACCATTGCTTCACTACAAACCATTCTATTAACTAGCTGTTCTTAGACATCTCAAGGCTAAAAATGGCAACGGGAATTTTTAGCATGGATTGCTGCATGCTGTGCAATATTTAATGCAAATGAGGTTTTTTCCCATAGCAGGGCGGGAGCAATAAGAATCAGATCTGAATTATGTAAGCCTGATGTTTTAAAATCCAGATCTATAAATCCAGTTGGTATTCCTGTTATGTGACCCTTGCTGTTATAAGCTCTCCTCTAATCTATTAAATGTATCGATTAATACATCTCTGACAATCGAAAACCCTTTTGTATTTCTATTTTGTAAAATATCGAAGATATACTTCTCTGCCGTATCTAATATATCAGTAACCTCTTCACAAGCTTCATATCCCATGTCAACTATTTCAGATGATGCCTTTATAAGTTTTCTTAAAATTGCTTTTTCTTCAACAATTTTAACATAATACTTGGTATGGGCGGTTGTAGGTACAAGGTTTACCATACTTGTAAGATACTCCAAGCTACCAGCATTATCTGACAACCCTTTAAGCCTAATATTTTCAGATACAGATATTAGATCTATCGGTTCGTTACTTTCAAAAAGGTCTAATATTACTTTGAATACTTCTCTATGATCTTCTCTATAAAAATCCTCAATCTTTAGGATCTCAACAACGCTTGGAATTATATCTACATCTAAAAGCATTGCACCTAAAACTGATTGTTCCGCTTCAATGTTTTGCGGAGGAATTCGTCCTATAAAACCTGACTCCATATTTACTCCTGTTCAATTTTAACATTTATTTTCGCGATAACCCCAATATACAGTCTAGCCTCAACCTCTCTTGTGCCAATAGATTTAATGCTGTCTGACATAGAAATCAGCTTCTTATCAATTGTAATCTTATGTCCTTTCTTTAATTGATCTACAATATCTTTACTGGTAATAGATCCAAATAATTTGCCGGTTTCACCAGCCTTGGCTTTAATTATGACAACAATGTTTTTCAATTTTTCTGCCAAGTCTTTAGCATATTGCAACTCTTTGTCTTTCTTTGACTTTTCTGCATCCTTTTTAGTTCTTACTACATTTAAATTGCTTACACTTGCTTCAAGTACCATCCCCTTTGGAAGCAAATAATTTCTCGCATAGCCATCACTAACTTCAACTACATCTTCAACCTTTCCTAATCCCTTTACATCCTGTTTTAATATAACTTTCATTGACTTAAATCTCCTCCCTCTCCTAAGAAGAACTCTTTAAAAAAACAAATCATTATTATTTTAAGAGCACTAACCTTATTCTTTGTTGTTTTTTGTATCTTCTATATATTCTTGTACTATCTGTTTTAATCTGGCCTTAACCTCATTAATCGAAACATCTTTTATCTGTGCCCCTGCAACGGTAATATGTCCTCCGCCTCCAAATTTTTCCAGAACCATTTGAACATTTACATCACCAAGCGATCTTCCGCTAATATTAATTTCATCATTAACTTTACAAAGCACAAAAGCTGCTACTATGTCGGATAAGCCTAGCAACTGATTACGTTCGGCAGCTTGAGCTGAAATAAGCTGAGCACTCTTTTTATTTCTGGACAGATTGATATTGCAATACCCTCTCCAACTAGCTTCTGCATTTTGAACTATATTAGAAACATTAATATAAGAATTCAAGTCATTTTGGAACATCTGTTTTACCGAAACTGTATCAACTCCCTGCCTCTTCAAGAAAGCTGTGCTTCAAATGTCCTAACCCCAGTTTTAAAAGTAAAATTTTTAGTATCAATAACGATCCCTGCATACAAAGCTTCTGCTTCAATAACATTCAACTTTATTTTTTCTTCTACATATTGAATTATTTCTGTTATTAATTCACAAGTAGAAGAAGCATAGGTTTCATGATACGACAATACAGCGTCATTAATAATATCGGCACCTCTTCTATGGTGATCAATGAAAACAATTTGTTGTGTCCTTTCTAAAAGTTCAGGGCACTCAGTAAAAGATGGTCTATGTGTATCGACTATTATCAGTAATGTTTTTTTATTGATCCTACTTAAAGCATCATTCTTATTAATAAAAACATTAATATACTCAAGGCTTTTCTTCTACTTTATTCATAATATTCGTAATAGTCGGATTTACTTGATTTAGAACAATATTCGCAGTTCTCCCTCTTTGCCTAATAAATCTGTATAGCCCCAAGGCTGCACCTAGTGAATCTATATCACAGTTTTGATGCCCCATAATCATGATTTCATTTGACTGATCGATCAGCTGCCTTAAGGCAAATGAAATAACTCTTGCTTTTACTTTCGTTCTTTTCTCTGGCTCTTTCGTTGTCCCTCCATAAAAACTAATATTTCCATTGTTTTTTGCAACAACTTGATCTCCTCCCCTACCTAAAGCAATATCAATACCTGCAGATGCATTCTGAAAGTTATTTAAAAGCGAGCCTCCATTTAATCCAAACCCTATGCTAAGAGTTACGGGAATTTTATTTCCTATTTGAATTTCTTTTATTACATCTAAAATTTCAAATTTATTCTCTATCATACCTTTAAAATATTTATACTCAAATATAAATAAGTACTTATCTCTTTCATATTTTTTCAAGATCCCCTTAGTAAAAGAAAAACTTTGTAAGATTTTCTTATCAATTTCTGCAACAAGTTGAAGTTTTCTTATCTTCTATAGTAGTCTGCATAAGATCATCATAGTTATCAATAATAAACAAGCCTATGCCTATTTTTTCCTCTTCATACCTGTTCTTTATCTGAATTAATTCTGTATCATCGATTAAATACAAAATTAAGATATCTTTATCATCCTCCGATTTAATATCAGGTTTAACCAAGCTTCCAAACATTGAATATATCCTATCCTTTATTTTTACCTCCTTCGCTTTGTTTTGACGATCATTTGTATAGAAAATGATATTAAAATCTTTAAATATTAAGTTAATATCATTTTCTAATAGAATCTGTTCATCAAACAAATCCCTAAAAAAAGTATTATTCCACATTATTTTTCCATCCATGTCAACAACTACAATAGGCATGGGAAAGTTTAATAATGTATGTTTAGTTGCAGTATCAATATTAAATGTAAGATTTTCAATATAATTAACTATCTCTCTCCGTCTTGAGTGTCCTGTCTTATAATTATAATAAATAAGTATACCAAACATCATAAACCCAATAATTCCATATTTCCAATTTAAAAAAAAGATAATACATGTTAGACAGAAATTAAGTATAAGATAACTTCTAATTTTGGGTAAAAAGAACACTGTCAAAAACCTATTTTTATTATTTTTCATGATATTTTCTCCCAAATTTTAAGAATATTCTATTATTTTACCTTTTCTTTATTTCTAGAATACCTTATATGATTCGACAGCTCTGATAAATCACCATAGTATTTTTCAACTTCATGATTATCTAATAGCCCCAATTTTATTTTATTTTCCATCTTCATTTCGATGGCATTGAAACTAACTCCAAGTCTTTGTCCTAATATATAGCATATAATAATAATATTTGAAAGGGTTTCTGCAATTGAATCGTGAACTTCTTCCTTAGCACCATTTACTAAAACCTTAAACAAGTTAGATATATCAGTTAATAATTCACTTTTTAACCACTCTATCATCTTTATATTTCTAGTAATGTCTATCTCTCTTTCACGAGCCTTCATAAAGAACCTCATTTCATAGAAATAATGAATTCAATTAGCGGTGCAAGTATATCATATTGCACCTAACGGTGCAAGTATTCAGGAATCTAGAAATCCAGATCCTTATACGGAGTGAAAGAATATATCCCATAATTTCCCAAAGGTTGACATATAGATGAAGCAATGGTATACTTCGATTTGGCGATAACCATCGAAATTTGTCACTAAATCGACAAATAACGGCTTTAATGTTTAGAGGTTATTTGATTTAATATGATAACTAAATGAGATATAATTCATCTCTCGGGAGGAATCTTATGACTGTGAGGGAAGATATCGAAGCTCTTGAGGAGAAAATATTGTCACCTTTTGCGACATATAGCAAAAACTCAAGGGGGAGAGAGATTTTCGAAAATGAATGTGATATAAGGACAAAGTTTCAGCGAGACAAGGATAGAATTCTTTATTCAAAAGCGTTTAGAAGATTGAAACATAAAACACAGGTTTTTATCTCTCCAGAAGGCGATCACTATAGAACCAGGCTAACTCATACGCTTGAAGTGTCCCAAATTGCAAGGACTATTGCGAGAGGACTTAGATTAAATGAAGATTTAACTGAAGCAATTGCTTTAGGTCATGATTTAGGGCATACTCACGTTTGGGCACTCAGGAGAAATTGTCTTAAATCAAATATGCCCTTTAGGATTTAAACATAATATTCAGAGTCTAAGGGTTGTAGAAGTGTTAGAAAAAGGTACAGGATTAAACTTAACTTGGGAAGTTAGAGATGGGATAAAAAAACATACAGGGAGTGAGATCCCTTATGCATTAGAAGGACAGATTATTAGATTTGCTGATAGAGTTGCTTATATTAACCACGATATTGAAGATGCTATAAGAGCAAAAATATTATCACCCGATAGTCTTCCTTATGAGTGTGTTAATTTGCTTGGGAAATCCTCTAGCAAACGTATAAATTCTATGATTGTTAATATAATCGAAAACAGTAGAGATAATAACTCTATACAAATGAGTCTTGAGCATCAACAGGCAATGAATGAACTACGTGATTTTTTATTTAAAAATGTATACATTGATTCATTTGCCAAAAAAGACGAGACAAAAGCACAAAATATTATAAAAGAATTATACATTATTTTTAAAATGAATCCAACATTATTACCTGAAGAACTTTACAGTATGTTAAAAGATAACGATATTGACAGGATAGTTTGTGACTATATTGCAGGTATGACTGATAGGTATGTAGTTAAAAGATTTCAACAAATGTTTATTCCCGAATCATGCATTTAAATTTTAATTAATTTATATTACTTAAAAATATTTCAAAATTTTAGAAGGATTTTAAAAATGACATGTCGAAAGAACTAGAGCAGAAACATTATTTTAAAGATAATAAAGCATGCCTCTATATAAAAAGGTGAAAAAATGTTTAAGAAAAGTAGTGCTTTTTTTTAATGATGAAGTAGTGAATGAAATTTTAAATAGTAATGATATAGAAAAAGTAGTCTCAGAATATGTTTCATTGAAAAAAAAAGGGAAATATCTTTTTGGATTATGCCCTTTTCACAGAGAGAAGACTGCATCTTTTTCTGTAACACCAGCAAAACAAATATTTTACTGTTATTCATGTGGTAAAGGTGGAAATGTAATACATTTCATTATGAACATAGAAAATCTTACATATTTTGAAGCAATAAAATTTTTGAGCCAAAAAGCAGGAATTTCGTTACCGAATGAAGAAGAAGGAGTTCAGGGAAAAATTAAGCAAAAGCAGTTATTAATTAAGATAAATACTTTAGCTGCAAAATTTTTTCATCAAGCTTTAAATAGCTTAAAAGGTGAGACGGCAAGAAAGTACTTAGAGCAAAGAGGTATTACTCCGAATACAGTGAGACGCTTTGGAATAGGGTATTCGTTAAATGATTGGGATAGTTTATATAAGTATTTAAAAAAAAATTTGTTTAATGAGGAGGATATTTTAAATAGTGGTCTAATAATAATAACGAAAAAAAAACAATTAATTGATAGGTTTAGGGATAGGATTACTTTCCCGATATTTGATGTGAAAGGAAGTGTCATTGGTTTCGGGGGTAGAGTTATGAACGATAAAGTAACGCCTAAGTATATGAACTCTCCAGAAACTAATGTGTATTTTAAAGGAAAGAACCTATATGCACTCAATTTTGCAAAAGAACTTAATGAAAAACAGCTTATTATTGTTGAAGGATATATGGATGTTGTTTCACTTCATCAATATGGAATAAAAAATTCCGTTGCATCATTAGGTACTGCACTAACAGAAATGCAAGGACGACTCCTTAAAAAGTATTGTGAGGAAGTAATTATCTCCTATGATGCTGATACAGCAGGACAAGCTGCTACTTTAAGAGGTCTCGATATACTAAATGCAGTTGGCTGTAAGGCTAAGGTATTGCTAATTCCCGATAAAAAAGATCCAGATGAGTTTATAAAAAAGTATGGGCCAAAGGGATTTAAAAAATTAATTGATAACTCTTTAAATTTGGTTGAGTATAAAATAAAAGTGTTAAAGGAACAAATTGATACATCCGATGAAGAAGGAAAGATAATATTTCTAAATAGTGTAGCAGATATTTTAGCTGGAATGGATAATCAGATTGAGCAAGATGTATACATGAAAAAGATTGCAAAAGAGTATGGAATCCGTGATTATTCATTAAACAGTGAAGTTCAAAAGAAAGTAAAAAGTGATTTTACGATGAAAAAAAATTTTGATGATATTGAAAAAAAGATTGGTCGTGCCATAAGAGAAAATCTAGAAAAAAAAGCAGCAGATGATGGCATTAAGTACTACGAAAGACTGATTATTACACTTTTATGTCACGATAACAGCATTTATTACGAAATTAAAGCGAAGTTGTTAACTGATGATTTTATTGATGAAGGGAATAAGAACTTGCTACAAATAATATTTGAGAGGTTAGATAGTAATAATGAATTTGATTTTGGGGCATTATTAAATATTATTAGTGAAGATGAGATTGGATTGTTTACAAGAATCTATCAAGAAAAGTGTAATTATGACGACAATAAAAAGGCAGCATTTGATTTTATAAAAAATATTAAACAATTAAAGCTTAATAAAAGACAAAATGAAATAATAGAGATACTAAAAAAGCTTGATAATCAAGATATAGAAGAATCGAACAAATTAAAAAAAGAACTATTGGAAATAGTAT
>CAVYEU010000082.1:0-7057 GCA_963767415.1 uncultured Eubacteriales bacterium | reverse complement strand
GCAATCATTATCCTACCCACTCCATCCAATATTAAATAATTCTTTCCGGGTTCATTGATCATTATTACTCAATGAGCCCTTAGTCGACATTACGCCACTAATACGGCTATCTATCACCAAAGCATCGCTTAGGGCTCTAGCAGAAGCTTTAAATATGGATTCTATTATGTGATGGGTATTAGACCCATACAAAATATTTATATGCAGATTCATCCCTATATTATACGATAGAGCCCTAAAGAATTCTTCTATTAATTCTGTATCAAACTCTCCAATTTTTGGTATTTCAAGCTCTACATTAAAAACAAAAAAAGGACGTCCACTAAGATCAACCGAGACCATAGATAAGACTTCATCCATTGGCAATGTCACCGACCCATACCGCTTTATAGCCCCTTTTTGTCCTAATGCTTTTTTTACTGCTTGTCCCATTACAATCCCAACATCCTCAACAGTATGATGAAAATCAACGTGTAAATCCCCTACTGCTTCAATATTTAAATCAAAAAAACCATGTTTCGAAAACAATGTCAACATGTGGTCAAAAAAACCAATACCTGTTTTTATATTACTAATACCTTTACCATCAATGTTTATTGAGACCTTAATATCTGTTTCGGCTGTTTTTCTTGCAAATTTTCCTACCCTATCCATTTATCCACCATCCTTTATTAAGACATGATTAAAAAATAAAACTCCATTTTATTCTTTAGGCATAGCTAAGAAATAAAACCGGATTTTATTATTTGGCTATTCCTAACCATGATTAAGACATAGCCTAAGCGCATCTAGAAACATCTTGTTTTCCCACTCATGCCCGACCGTTACACGCAAACAGTTTCTAATAAGCTTCGAATCTCCAAAGCTTCTGATATGTATACCCTTCTTAATTAATTCTTTATGAATATAACCACCATCTGATACTTCAAAGAAAATGAAATTTGCTTCAGTTGAGAACAGCTTTATACTATTTAATTTACTCATTTCTGAAAACAAATATTCTCTTTGTTCTTTAATCTTAGTAACATTTAAATCAATTATTTCTAAATTATTAAGAATAAACATAGCAATGTTTTGTGTTAATGAGCTTACATTAAATGGAGGTTTGACTTTAAATAATTGATTCGCTATATCTTTATTACTAGCTGAGAACCCACATCTAATGCCTGCTAATCCATACGCCTTTGAAAATGTTCTCAACACTATCAGATTCTCAAATTGATTTATTAGATCAATTACCGTATTATTATCCGTAAAATCAAAATACGCTTCATCAACAACGATAATTGAATTTTGGCATCTCTTCAAAACCTCTATAATATCGGGTCTAGAAACAATGTTCCCAGTTGGATTATTTGGTGAACTTATAAATACCACCTTTGCACATACTGTTTTAGTAAGTTCAATCAGACTATCTATATCAAGATTAAAATCATCCTCTTTCCTAACAATAAATTCAACCGGCTTGCATCTCTCAATTATGCTTATTAATTTATATATATTAAAAGATGGATTTGGACAAATTACTTTTTCATCACTTTCAACAAAAGTATTAATTATTATAGTTATTAATTCATTAGAACCTACCCCTACTACTATTTCATCACTTTCTACAGCAAAAACTGATGACATGATTTCTCTTAAAAAAGTAGCCTCTGAGTTAGGATATCTGTTCAATTCAGTCTTATTTAAAAGTAGCCTAAATAATTCTTCTTTTAAATCTTGTGGAATATCAAATGGGCTCTCATTAGAATCAAGAAATACTCTGCATTCTTTTGGACCTTCATACCTATGCACAGTTAGATTTCTTATATCTTTTCTAATTAAATCTTCATTCATATGTATATTCTCCTCGTATTTTTATCGCATTTGAATGTGCATCTAACCCTTCTGTTTCAGCAAAAAATGATACCTCATCTAAAACATGATTTAATGCATTCTTTGTATAAGAAATAACATTAGTCCTCTTTACAAAATCATACACACCTAATGGTGAATGAAAACGTGCGGTTCCATTGGTTGGTAGAACATGATTGGGTCCTGCTAAATAATCACCAACAGATTCTGGAGTAAAATGCCCTAAAAATATTGCACCTGCATTCTTTATTTGCCCTAAGATATTAAACGGTTCACTTACACTCAATTCTAAGTGCTCTGGAGCAAACCTATTTGCAATTTCAATACATTCTTCAAGATCACGCGAAATTATGATAACACAATTACTTCGAAGAGACTCTTTAATGATTTCTTTTCTTTTTAGGATCTTAACCTGTGCATTAATCTCATGAATTACATCTTTTGATAAAGCTTCTGATGTAGTTAACAGTATTGCTGTAGCTAATACATCATGCTCTGCTTGGGATAGTAGATCTGCCGCTATAAATCTTGGATTTGCAGTCTCGTCAGCAATAACAAGAATCTCACTAGGACCTGCAATCATATCAATATTACAGTATCCATAAACTAATTTTTTAGCAGTTGCCACATAAATATTTCCCGGACCAACAATTTTATCAACCCTTGGAATTGATTCTGTACCAAATGCCATAGCACAAATTGCTTGAGCTCCTCCAACTTTATATATTTCATCAACCTGAGACTCAGATGCCGCAACAAGTATTGATGCTGGAATCTTACCTTGAGAATTTGGAGGTGTAGTCATAATAATTCTATTTACACCAGCAATCTTTGCCGGAATGGCATTCATTAAAACAGATGAGGGATATGCCGCTTTCCCTCCAGGGACATATATGCCCGCGACCTCCAATGGATTAACCATTTGACCAAGTATAACACCCTCGTCTTTGGACATAAACCATGAATTTTCCTTTTGTCTTAAATGAAACTCTTCTATGTTTTTTGAAGCTAATTTCACAGTTTCAATATATCTTTCACTAACCTCTTTATATGCAGATTCAATTTCATGTTTTTGTACCCTTATCGTATCCCTATCAACCTTACATTTATCAAACTGTAGAGTATATTCAAAAACAGCTTTATCTTTATTAATTCTTACGTTATTTAATATTTCTTGGACTCTCTTTTCTATATTATCCACCATCCCCTTATCTGCTGAAAGGTTTCTAGATAATATTTTATCAATCAGCTTATCTTTACTACTTGTTCTAAGATCAAATATCTTTATCATATTTTTTTCCCTTTATTTTTAATAAAAGAATGAATGACGAAAAATTCCTTAGAATATTTTATCATTGTCTAATAGTAAATTAAAGTAAATTAATTTTGAAATTAATTTTTGACCTTCGCTCTTGTACTTTTAAAGAATCTCTAGATTTAAAAACCGATTTTATTATTTGGCTATTCCTATCATTATTTAGGAAAAATGATTTTTAAAAATAATAATACTAATTCTGGATCAAACTGAGTCCCACTACAGCTTTCAATCTCGGCTAAGGCTTCTTCCTTACTCATCGCTTTTTTATATGGATGTTCATGAGTCATAACATCATATGCTTCGATTATAGCAATAATACGTGACAATATTGGAATATCCTTCCCTTTTAGACCCTGCGGATAGCCTTCCCCGTCCCATCTTTCATGAATACTGATTATATAATTTGCAATCCTGGATTCACCAATCGATTGAGCCAGTCTATAACCAATTTCACTATGGCTTTTTATTATATCCCATTCACTAGTCAATAGAGGCGACGGTTTTCCTAGAATCTCAAATGATATATGAATCTTTCCTATGTCGTGAAGCTTTGATAAAATTTTAATGTCTTCCTTATTAGTATCGATACCCAAAATTCCAACAGCATCAGCTAATTTGACAGATAAATCTTCTATTTGTTGAAAATGCTCTGATCCTTCAAAACATCTGGATGCCAATATTTTTATAATACTAGAAAGTATTTTTTCTTTAACTTTTGCACTTTCTTTAATTTTATTTTTATACATATTTCTTTCTGCTAAATCAAATACTTCAAAAAACTCGCTGTCTTTATCTCTTTGCGTTGCTATACCCAGTGAGATACTTGGTTCGATCGGATCCCATTTTGATTGGCCACAAATATTCCTAATCCTTTGACATAATTTTTCGCAGCTTTCTTGATCTGCTTTAAACACTAGAATAATGAATTCGTCTCCACCCCAACGGATGATAACTTCGTCATTCCAACAAGAAGATTTTAAAATATTTGCCATTGTAATTATCAATGAATCTCCTTTATGGTGTCCAAAAACATCATTTGTGAGTTTTAATCCGTTCATATCACCAAATATTATACCTATAGGAAATAAGTTATTAGAGTTAAAGTCAGGTAAAATATTATCAAGATATGTCCTATTATAAAGAGAGGTTAAACTGTCATGATTACTTACATATCTAAGTCTCTCTTCAGTAAGTACTTTCTCCGTAATATCAGTTAAAATTATCATTAAAAACAGTTCTCCTACACTATAATCAGCCTTATATATGACTTTATAATCAAATCTAATATATTTATTTTGAATTTTAGATTGTTTCGGAAGATCATCAATATACTTTTGGGCTAATTCCGGATTGTGTTTTTCGATTATATTCTTAATATTTTCCCTAAATAGTTTATTTTTAACCTCATCCTCCATAATAATTAAATCGAAGATATTCATATTTCCTATTCTTTTATTGAATATTTTTATACATTCTAAGCTATATTCACTATTCACTGTATAATTTTTATCAACCATTAAAAGTCCTTGGTTTAAATTATCAAGAATAGTTCTTACTCCATCTCTGCTTTCTTTAGTTCTTCCCTTGTGCATCACTAATTTTAGACAGTTTTTGAGTAGTCTTTAAAAGAAACTCATAATCTTTTAACAGTCCTTTAAATTTCAAAGAAATATCTTCAGTTGTAAAATTACTCTGAGAAATATACTTTAAAGCATTCTCTAATATATTTAATCTCATCTTCAAACAATTCATATTCACTATTTTTCTTATTCATATTTATATGTTCCTCCAATATTGATGTGAGCTTTTTTTTACAGTGAAACAATATTGAAAGGTATTAAAAGATCTTCTTCAAACTCTTCTGCTAGCACCTTTAGCCCTTCGTTTTCTATGTTATAATACCAATTAATCGTTATATCTTTTTTGTCACTAAATGCATTTTCAAGTATTTGCAATATTTTAAGCATACACCTTGTACTGCTAGTATTTAGATAAGAAATATTAAATTCTACAGCAACCTTTTCATTAGTCAATGAATTAATATAATCTTCAAGCCATTTAAAAACAGGTTTGTAAAATGCAATTGAATTTTCGGAATAAGATACCCCTTTAATCTTTAAAATATTGGTTTGTGAATTAAAATCGATTTGCGGCGATTCACGTGTTTCTTCAATGTATAAATTATTCACTCTAATCTCTCCCTTCTACAATGACTTCTAAAGTAAAGTATTTTTTGTCAAAGTTTTCATTAACCAATTGATATTTTATTTCTTGGTTTGCTTTTCGTGCCATGTCAATAAACCCTAACCCAGCGCCTTTAGCATCATCGGATATTGGTTTTTTAAGTTGCTCCTTATACATTTTTTTAAGTTGATCTTTATCTGACTTAATTATTTTTTCTAGTTTTTCTACTAATTTATAAGAATCGTTAGACTCTATTAGATTACCAGAGCGGATACAGTAATTATTTTGATTTTTTTCAATAAGAATTATTGCAGAATTACATATTTCATAATAAAAGGAATCTTCTTTTTTCGTATCACAGTAATTTTTCATATTCTGAATTTGTTCAATAAATACTGAAAACACGTTTTGATTTTTAACCTCAGTTTCAAAATCTAACTTTATAAAATTTTTGGCTGCAGAAGTTAAATCAGATACAACACCTTTAGAAAAAGGACCTGTAAAACATAAAATAATATTTTTCTTATTTAGTAATCTCCTGATTTCTAATAAAGCATTATTATCCAATATATCTCCTCCTTTCATTTTATTAAATAAATAATTTAAATCCAATCAAAGTTATATCGTCAGTTTATAATACCTTCTTTTTATAATTATTCAACAAAATTTATAAAAATCCTTCTTTAATATTTTAATACTTTTTCAAATCTTAATTGTAAAAGTAAATTTCACTCCAAAGTTAAAAAAGGGTGGAAGTTACTTTTACAATTGACCAATATTAAATATAGTGATAGTTTTGGATTATTAGAGGATGCGATTGATATAATACTAAAGTATTTTAATATAACTTACGAAATAGAAGAAGTAAAACGATAATATAATGGATATATATTGGAATCAAAAACTAAATTTAGTTAGGAGAATGGTTTATGAGATTTTTAAAAAAACTCCCGGGATGGGGAATTGGTTTATTGACAGGCATTTGGGATACTATTATATGGGATTATATTGGATGGGCATCCCAATCTTTCTGTTTTAAGTATTTTCTGTTTCCTATTGCAATTCTATTTTTTCTAACTAGTAATATTTATTATAATGCTAAATGGTGGGGAGAAAAAACAGAAGCTTATTTTTCAAAAAAACAATTTAAATTGCCAAATGGCAATACAGTATCAAAAATGGCTGTTTTCCACGAATATGGGAATAATTATTTTGAATATTCCCTTTATAAATGTGACGATTCTAATCATTATAAAAAATATAGCCTCCCAGAGATGGAATATAAAACTACATATAAGATTACTTCAAAAAAAGGAAAACCAGTTACAATTATTCTCGAGAAATTAGAACTTAATAAAAAAGAAACGATAATTACATTAATTTCTGATAATATAAGTAAGCCTCAGGAGAAAAACTATATTTTTGAAACAAATATAGTTAATATGAAATCACCACTGTATGAGGTTAAAGAAATGAGAACTGTTTATTTTAATGAGAAATATATTGAAAAAAAACCTGATATATCTTACCCAGAATATTCCACATTAAAATCAAATTTATTTGATATATTAAATCAAATTAGGAAAAACGATATCGAACCGGGGTTACCAGATAGAAAAAATAATGATATAGATTTAGTAACACTGTTTTAAAATTTTTACTCAAATAATTTATAGTATGCTTAATTTAGTGTACCTT
>CAVYEU010000081.1:0-14228 GCA_963767415.1 uncultured Eubacteriales bacterium | reverse complement strand
TATAGATTTTATAAATAAAAAATATGAAGTCTGTTGTTCCTTTATTCTAGCAGGTAACACATTTCTAAAATATAAATAAAAAAATTGTAATGCACACTCAGAACAATAAATTTTTAGAAAACAACTAAATTCAGTGAAGTGTAATTTCACTGAATTTAGACTTACTTATTGACCATCCAAATGTGCAGCTTTTCAAATAGTTTTTCTTAATTATTTTTAGGATGAATTTTTCTATAGATACAATATACTGCAACAGATACCGCAGGAAAAGTATTACTGAATGTGACTAAATCCATAAACATTATTTGCTTAATACTAAAAGTAGCCCAATAAAAGCCATGATATTTACAAAAGCAAGCATGCCTAACAGATATAGCCAAGCGATTAAAACTGTTTTATCTATTTTCTTTTTCATAAGAGCCTCCTATCAAAATAATTTTTATTATATTTTATGAAATATGAAGTAATAAAATGCTTCCACTAATGCAGCAATAAACATAAGTATTATTCCAAAACAGCAGTATTTTAAATATACCACAAAATAATATTTTGGCTTTTTATTATTTTTTTTAATTTTGTTTAGAATAACCAATATAGGTACCATTCCTGCTAATGTAAAATAAAACATAGCTGGGATTTCAAATATTCCATGGGGTAATATTAAAGACAAAGATTTAAGAACACCTACTTTTTTGATTTCAAAGCATGATATAAAGCCAAATGATAGACTGTTTAGTATAAATATAATTATAGTTATAATCCCTAATGAAATTGCTCCCGCTGCTAATATATATCCTAGAGATAAATTGCCCTAGGCTCCAAAATTTTTTGTTATCATTAAGTGAAAGAATAGCTGATTTCAATGTTTTTGAATTATCAGGTATCTTAAATATTTCTTCTAAACAATACCCCATAATTAAAAATGTTATATGTAATCAGAAGAAAATAGTAAGCAAAACTGTAATTTATTTTTAAAATTTATTTTCATTGCTATCTCCTTTTATAATGTTATTATTAACTCTCTGCTCAAAATTCGTATTAGAACTCAATTCTTGATATATCTTCAATTGTTCCATTAAATAACAATTTCCCATTATCTATAATACCAAACCTATCACATAAGTGTTCTATAACATCCAACTGATGAGCAGATATAAAGAGCAGTCATTTTTTTTATTTTTAACAACATTTTTAATTAATTCTTTCATTTTGTTATTTATTACTGGATCTAAGCCATTCATAGGCTCATCTGAAATGAACATCTTAGGATAATTTATAAGTTGACTTACCATAGCCAATTTTCTTTGTACCTGCTAGTAGTTAATTATAACTTCGTTCAACTTGTCTTTAAAAACTGAAATTTCCACTAAAATAGTCCTATTTGATGATTATATTTTTTTCTGACTCACCTTTTATTTTACCTATAAATAAAATATATTCTCTGCCAGTAAGATAATTATAAAAAATATTTTCACTTCCAACAAAGCCAATATACTTTTTGAAAACAATATCAAAAGACTTCCGAACATCCATTTCTAGTAACTTAACGCTACCCTTAGAAGGGGGTAGAAGTCCTGTAATCATGTTATAAGAGTAGTTTTGCCTGCACGATTTCTGCCTACAAATCCATAAATTTCTCCTACATTTATATGTGTTCATGCTTACATTATCAATTGCAATTAATGAGTTTTCATATTGTTTAGTAACTTCTATTATTTCAATACATGGTTTTAATAAATCCTCGATTCTTTTGTACCTCTTTTCTTAAATATATATATAAATTATTGTATTATTAAAAATTAAAAATGCTAACAAAACACCTGATATAATTACATATAATGAGAAGTGGAATTTTATTTAAAATAAGATATTTAGAAATTAGAAATGAGTTGAAACGCAAAAAGCCCCACAAATATATACTTGTTAGTTAATAAAGTGGATATGAATTCATTATTAAAATTTTTGTTAGTTGTGTTACCTATTTCCTTTGGATGAAAATTGGGAATAAAACATCACAAAAATAATCAATAGTTCCAATTGAGAACTGTTCCAATTGATAAAGAAAATAAACACAAAATAATCTCTATAATATTAGTTTTTTATATAAAATAATAAATAAAGCAAAGGGCAAATGACCAGAAAAGAGAGGCTTAGTAAGGATAAACAATATATTAAATAATTTATTTTAACAAACTTATTTATATTAACCGATAAAATAATGTTTAAAATATTTTTACTTTCTTCCGAGCTAATTGATAAATGTTTTCTTTCTGTAATCAATAGTGCAATATATGACTGATTAATACTAAAATTTGTGCAAACATTAGCATAACTATGCGACTATCTTTAAACCATTGGCTTTGTGTAATTTTTAATATATATGTGTCTGGAATTATTTTATTTAATAATAGTATATAAAATATACATAATACTAATGAAAATACAAATGGCGTATAGATCAAGATTTTAATACTTCTTATAAATTCTGCAAAAATACCTTAATTTCTTTTTCTATTATTACCTTCGGTATGTTCGAACAAATTTAGTTTTTCTTATTAAGCTAATCAGTATTATTTCTTTTTTTGATTTAATTGAATGAAAAAATGTATTTAAAGTATAAATATTTATTCTGTTTGAGATATATAAATTTAGCATATTTGCAAAAATAAATATTATTAATAATTCTACTATTAATAATAAGCTACTCCAATCTAAAGCAGAATTCATTATTAGTTTTGTAAACAAAGTATTAGGTAGATAATAAGAATTATTTAAAATTGATAAAGCTGTGCTTTTTAATGTAGAATCGGATTTTTCATTAGTAGGTTACACGATAAAACCAATAAATATGGAATATCTAATTATATTATATTTGTCATAGAATTTATAATGATTTTTATGCTTAATGTCAAGATTTTTAAAATCACTATAAGGAAAACTAGAATAAAGTATATAAATATTAGTTTTACAACCATAAGGATAGAAATAACTGGTTTATACATAATAATAAAAATTATAAACCTGATACTAATTAATTTTATGGTTTTCGGTATCATTTTGTTTTTACCATTTTTAATAATTCTGTGTATAAACCAGGTTGTTTCTATCCTTATGGTTGTAAAACTAATATTTATATACTTTATTCTAGTTTTTCTTATAGTGAATTTAAAAATCTTGATCGTAAGCATAAAATACTTATTGGATAAATTCTATGACAAATATAATATAATTAGATATTCCATATTTATTGGTTTTATCGTGTATTTACTAATGAAAAATCCGATTACTACATTAAAAAGCGCACTATCAATTTTAAATAATTCTTATTATCTACCTAATACTTTGTTTACAAAACTAATAATGAATTCTGCTTTAGATTGGAGTAGCTTATTATTAATAGTAGAATTATTAATAATATTTATTTTTGCAAATATGCTAAATTTATATATCTCAAACAGAATAAATATTTATACTTTAAATACATTTTTTGATTCAATTAAATCAAAAAAAGAAATAATACTGATTAGCTTAATAAGAAAAACTAAATTTGTTGAACATACGAAGGTAATAATAGAAAAAGAAATTAAGAATATTTTTAGAATTTATAAGAAGTATAAAATCTTGATCTATACGCCATTTGTATTTTCATTAGTATTATGTATATTTTATATACTATTATTAAATAAAATAATTCCAGACACATATATATTAAAAATTACACAAAGCCAATGGTTTAAAGATAGTCGCATAGTTATGCTAATGTTTGCACAAATTTTAGTTATTAATCAGTCATATATTGCACTATTGATTACAAAAGAACATTTATCAATTAGCTCAGAAAGTAAAAATATTTTAAACATTATTTTATCAAGCCTAGATATAAATAAGTTTGTTAAAATAAAATATTTAATATATTGTTTATCCTTACTAAGCCTCTCTTTCTTGGTTATTTGCCCTTTGCTTATTTTATTATTTTATATAAAAACTAATATTATAGAGATTATTTTGTGTTTATTTTCTTTATCAATTGGAACAAGTTTCTCAATTGGAACTATTGATTATTTTTGTGATGCTTTATTCCCAAATTTTCATCCAAAGGGAATGGGTAACACAACTAACAAAAATTTTAATAATGAATTCATATCCACTTTATTAACTAGCATATATTTGTGGGGCTTTTTTGGTTTCAACTCATTTCTAATTTCTAAATATCTTATTTTAAATAAAATTAGCTATTTTCATTATATGCTAATTATATCAGGTGTTTTGTTAGCATTTTTAATTTTAATAATACGATCATTTATATATATATTTAAGAAAAGAGGTACAAAAGAATGGACTTATTAAAACCATGTATTGAAATAATAGAAGTTACTAAACAATATGAAAACTCATTAATTGCAATTGATAATGTAAGCATGAACATAAATGTAGGAGAAATTTATGGATTTGTAGGCAGAAATGGTGCAGGCAAAACTACTCTTATTAACATAATTACAGGACTTCTACCCCCTTCTAAGGGTAGCGTTAAGTTACTAGAAATGGATGTTCGGAAGTCTTTTGATATTGTCAAAAAGTATATTGGCTTTGTTGGAAGTGAAAATATTTTTTATAATTATCTTACTGGCAGAGAATATATTTTATTTATAGGTAAAATAAAAGGTGAGTCAGAAAAAAATATAATACATACGATGGACTATTTAGTGGAAATTTTAGATTTTAAAGACAAGTTAGACGAAGTTATAATTAACTACTCCACAGGTACAAAAAGAAAATTGGCTATGGTAAGTCAACTTATAAATTATCCTAAGATGTTGATTTTAGATGAGCCTATGAATGGCTTAGATCCAGTAATAAATAACAAAATGAAAGAATTAATTAAAAATGTTGTTAAAAATAAAAAAATGACTGTCTTTATATCTGCTCATCAGTTGGATGTTATAGAACACTTATGTGATAGGTTTGGTATTATAGATAATGGGAAATTGTTATTTAATGGAACAATTGAAGATATATCAAGAATTAGTTCTAATACGAATTTTGAGGAAACAGTAATTAGCATTATAAAAGGAGATAGCAATGAAAATAAATTTTAAAAATAGAATTACAGTTTTGCTTACTATCCTATTAGGATTACATATAACATTTTTAATTATGGGGTATTGTTTAGAAGAAATATTTAAGATCCCTGATAATTGGGAAACATTGAAATCAGCTATTGTTTCACTTAATGATAACAAAAAATTTTGGAGCATATTTGGGCACAATTTATCTCTAGGATATATATTAGCAGCGGGAGCAATTTCATTAGGGATTATAACTATAATTATATTTATACTAAACAGTCTATCATTTGGCTTTATATCATGCTTTGAAATCAAAAAAGTAGGTGTTCTTAAATATTTGTCTTTAATATTACCCCATGGAATATTTGAAATCCCAGCTATGTTTTATTTTACATTAGCAGGAATGGTACCTATATTGGTTATTCTAAACAAAATTAAAAAAAATAATAAAAAGCCAAAATATTATTTTGTGGTATATTTAAAATACTGCTGCTTTGGAACAATACTTATGTTTATTGCTGCATTAGTGGAAGCATTTATTACTTCATATTTCATAAAAATATAATAAAAATTATTTTGATAGGAGGCTCTTATGAAAAAGAAAATAGATAAAACAGTTGTAATCGCTTGGCTATATCTGTTAGGCATGCTTGCTTTTGTAAATATCATGGCTTTTACTTCGGCTACTTTTAGTATTAAGCAAATAATGTTTATGGATTTAGTAGCAGTCGTAATACTTCCTGCGGTATCTGTTGCAGTATATTGTATCTATAGAAAAATTCATCCTAAAAATAATTAAGAAAAACTATTTGAAAAGCTGCACATTTGGATGGTCAATAAGTAAGTCTAAATTCAGTGAAATTACACTTCACTGAATTTAGTTGTTTTCTAAAATTTATTGTTCTGAGTGTGCATTACAATTTTTTTATTTATATTTTAGAAATGTGTTACCTGCTAGAATAAAGGAACAACAGACCCTTCATATTTTTTATTTATAAAATCTCTAACCTTATCGCTCTTTAAAGCATTAACCAATGATTTAACTGCTTCGTTGTTCTCATTACCATCTTTTACAGTAACGATATTGGCATAGGTTTGTGCAGCTTTTGAGCTCTTCTCCTAGAATTGCCAATGCATCTTTAACCTTAAATCCTGCTTCAATAGCATAGTTACCGTTAATAACAGCTAGATCAACATCAGCTAGTGCACGGGCAAGCTGAGCAGCTTCGATTTCTTTAATTTTGAAGTTTTTTGGATTGGATTCAATGTCAAGAACAGTAGCTTTTAAATCAATACCTGGTTTTAGTTTTATAAGACCCTGTTCTTGTAAAAGAAGTAGTGCTCTAGCTTCGTTTGTAGTGTCATTTGGAATTGCAATTGTTGCTCCGTTGGTAAGTGCAGCAAGAGATTTTGTTTTTCCTGGATAAATTCCAAATGGTTCATAATGAATAGCAGCAACAGAAACAATATGTGTTTTGTTTTGAGTGTTAAAATCAGTTAAATAGGTTGATGCTGAAAATAGTTTGCAATAAGTTCACCACTTTCGACAGCTGTATTGGGTAAAATATAATCGTTATATTCTATAATTTGAAGATCATAACCTTCTGGTGCTAAAATATCTTTTGCAACTGCGAGTATTTCAGCGTGTGGTTTTATACTTGCACCAACTTTAATCACTTTGTCTTCGCTAAGTTTAGTTTTTTCAGTAGAGCTTGTTTTTGATGATGTATTTTGTGTAGCTTTGAAGCAACCAGTAAATAGGACTGTAACTGTAAAAATTATAAATATAATAGCAATAGATTTTTTCATGATGATTTTCTCCTTTAAAATAAATTTTTAAATATTTCTTTTGTCTGTAAGCTTTGCTATTTTCATGCCAAGCTCTTGAAAAATTTGTACTATGATAACTAACAGCAATACTGTGATTATAATCATCGTTTTGATATCTGTAATAACCATAATTGATTGCTATCGAACCGAGTCCACCTCCCCCGACAAACCCTGCCATAGCTGAATAACCTAGGATTGTTGTGATTGCAATTGCAGAACCTACCAGAAGTGATGGCTTTGCTTCAGGAATGAGCACCTTATAAATAATTTGAAAAGGTGAACTACCCATAGATTGAGCAGCTTCTATTACCCCAGGATCAACTTCTTTAAAGATGACTCAACTATTCTTGCAACAAATGGTGCTGCTGCAATAACAAGTGGGACAATTGTAGCTGCGGAGCCTATTGTAGTCCCTACTATTACCCGTGTTAGTGGCAAGATAGCAACCAACAGAATAATAAATGGAACTGAACGCAAAAAATTTATTATAAAGCTTAAGACTTTATTAAAAATAGGCATTCGAAAAATTCCATTTTTATCTGTAATGCAAAGTAGTATTCCAAGGGGTATGCCAATTGCATATGCCAAAGCATTAGAGACAATAGTCATATACAATGTTTCCAAAATGCCCCGCCCAAGTAATTCAAGATTTTTCTGGGTCAACATCAAATCCCTCCTCTTTGTAAAATATTCTCTTTCCATCTAGATAAGCAAGTATTTTTGTAATTGATGACTCATCTTCCGGAAGCTGTACAATCATCTCTCCATAGGCTTCTGATTTAACGCTTTTAGTATTAGCAAACAGTATATTTACAGGAGCTCTACATTCAAGAGTCATATTTGAAATAATTGGTTCAAATGCTGAGTTACCATCAAAACAATACGCAAGCACCGATTTCCTAAAGATATTGGAGGCAGAGTTCTTTTTGGCAAAATTAGCTGCTTTGCAATATCTGATTGAGGCCTTAAAAAGATTTCACTAACATCCCCGATTTCAGCAATTTTGCTCTTATCAATTACCGCTACACGATGACAGATTTGTTGTATTACCTTCATCGCATGTGTAATAATAATGATTGTGACACCTAATGTTTGATTGATATTTTTTAATAACTCTAAGATAGAATTCGTGGTATTTGGATCAAGTGCACTTGTTGCTTCATCACAAAGTAAAACCTTTGGATTTGTTGCCAATGCTCTTGCAATTGCAACTCTTTGTTTTTGGCCACCAGATAATTGTGATGGATAAGCGAAAGCTTTATCGGATAACCCAACAAGCTCCAAGAGTTCAATAGCTCTTTCTTTTGCCTTCTTCTTTTGGTACTCCTGCAATTTCTAACGGGTAACAAATGTTTTTTAGTGCTGTTCGCTGCGAAAGTAAATTAAATCCTTGAAAAATCATGCCCATGGATCTTCTTGTTTTAAGCAGTTCCTTGGAACTTAAATCATTAAGATTTTCCCATCAAAGATGACTTCCCCGTCTGTAGGTTTTTCAAGGAAGTTAATACATCTTACTAATGTGCTTTTTCCAGCGCCACTTAACCCGATAATGCCAAAAATTTCGCCTTTCATAATATGTAAGTTAATACCTTTAAGCACTTCAAGCTTTCCGTTGCTTGTTTGAAAAACTTTACTGACATAATTTAGATATATCAATTAATTCCCTCCAATCTGTAAACTTAACAATATATTTTCTTACTAAACAAATGATAATGCATTTTCAATATCATTTTCCAAATCCTTATAGTCTTCTATACCAACAGAAACTCTTATTAAATTATCAAATATTCCAAGCTTTTCTCGTGTTTCTTTAGGAATTGATGCATGTGTCATTATTGCCGGATGTTCTATCAAACTCTCAACACCTCCAAGACTTTCAGCTAATGTAAACAACCTGGTGTTTTCCAAAAATCTCTTTGATTTCTCAATGTCACCCTTAAGAAAAAAAGTAACTATACCTCCAGACAAATTCATTTGTGCCTTGGCTAAATTATGCTGTGGATGGCTTTTTAGTCCAGGATATATTACTTTTTCAACCTTTGGATGTTTTTCTAGAAATTCAGCAATTCTTTGAGCATTTGAAGAATGCTCTTTCATTCTAACAGCAAGTGTTTTTATTCCTCTTAAAACAAGAAATGAATCAAATGGAGATAATACTGCTCCAGTTGCATTTTGCAAAAATTCAAGTTTTTCTATTAACTCTTTATTATCTCCAACAACAGCTACTCCTGCTAAACAATCCGAATGCCCATTTAAGTATTTTGTTGCAGAATGTACAACAATATCAAATCCAAAATCAAGTGGCTTCTGAATGAAAGGTGTTGCAAAAGTATTGTCACATACTGATAGAATATTATTTTTCTTTGCAATATTGGCAATTTCTTTTAAATCAACAATTTTCAAAAGTGGATTAGTAGGGCTTTCCACCCATATCATTTTTGTTTTGCTATTTATATACTGCTCAATGTCACTAGAATTTTTCATATCAATAAAATCAACCAAAATACCCGACGTAATCTTTTTAACCTTGTCAAATAGTCTAAAGCTGCCCCCATAAATATCATTTATAGAAATAATATGAGAGTCTTTGGGTAAAAGGTCTATAACAGTTGATGAAGCTGCTAATCCTGAAGAAAAGGCAAAACCTTTTTTGCCATTTTCCAAGTCAGCTATACATTCCTCTAATGCAAACCTTGTTGGATTTTTTGTTCTTGAATATTCATAACCCTTATGTACACCAGGACTTTGCTGCACATAAGTTGATGTAGCATAAATAGCAGGTATTATTGCCCCAGTTGATGGATCTGGTTCTTGCCCAGAATGAATTGCTTTAGTTGAAAAACTATATTTGTTCATGTTCTATTCCTCCAACATAATGACCCAATCTTAATTTTAAATAATTAAGATAATCTATTTTTGTTATAAGCCCATAAAATTCATTATCATCGCAAATAATAGCTGTATATCCCTTTTTAAGAACAGCGACTAACTTTTTAATATCATCATTAGGCTTTAACGTTTTGATATTTGACGTCATATAATTTTTAACTTGGCTCTGAAAGTTATCTTCATTTTCAATTGCAAGCAGAAGGTCATATTCATCAATGATCCCAACTACTTTATTATTCTCAAGTACAGGAAGTTGAGAAATACTGTAAAGTCTCATTTTTGAATGCACTGCAAGTAAAGTATCTTCGCTTTTTACTGCTACTACAGCTCTTTCATTAAAATTTCTAGAAATTATATCTGTCAAATCGCCCTTTTTATATTTATCTATAAATCCATTGTCTATCATCCAATAATCATTATACATTTTTGAAAGGTATTTGTTTCCACTGTCGCAAGCAAAGGTAACAATATTTTTCGGGTTTGTTTGATCTTTTGCATACTTTATTGCTGCTGCAACAAGTACACCTGTTGAAGAACCAGTAAATATGCCTTCCTCTTTTAATAACCTTCTTGCAACGTCAAAAGCTTCTTTATCACTTATAGAGTATGCATATTTTACAAGGCTGAAATCACATTGAGAAGGAACAAAATCTTCTCCTATTCCTTCTACAAACCAACTTCCCGAATTTCCTACTTCATTAGTATAGAAATAATTTTTAAGAATTGAGCCTTTTGGATCTGCTAAGACAAACCCAATATCAGGTTTTACTTTTTTAAAATATCGGGTTAAACCACTAATTGTTCCTGCTGATCCTACACCAACAACAATAGCATCAACATTTTGGCTCATCTGATCCCAAATTTCAGGCCCAGTTGTTAATTCATGCGCCATAGCATTATAAGGATTGTTAAATTGGTCTATATAGTATGAGTTTGGTATCACTTTTGAAAGTCTTAAAGCATAATCCTGATAATACTCCGGATGACCTTTTTCAACATCTGACCTGGTTATAACAATGTTTGCTCCCATTGCTTTCAAATGGGAAACTTTTTCAAGGCTCATTTTGTCAGGTATTACAAGTAAAAGTTTATATCCCTTTTTTGCTGCAGTAAGAGCAAGACCAATCCCGGTATTGCCAGCAGTAGCTTCTATCAACGTATCTCCCTGCTTTATTTTCCCTTCTTTTTCTGCATTTTCTATCATTGACAATCCAATTCGGTCTTTGATAGAACCCCCTGGATTTTGATTTTCAAGCTTTAAAAACAATCTCGATTGTCCTGTATCAAAGCACTTTATTTCAACTATAGGCGTTTTGCCGATAAGTTCTAATATACTATTATTAAACATATATAATCTCCTCACGTACTATTCGTTTTTTAGTGTTATAATGAGCCAGGTCACTAATTCTACTTTGATTTAATGTGACCTCATAGCGAATTTCATACTTGGCGACATTATTAAATTCTTATTTTCCCCTCGCCAAGTATAAGAATAATTTGAAACTTTTGTATACGATATGAAGAGTTAAACCCTAAAATTAAGGCCTTCATAAATACTCTTCAAAATTGAATTAGAACAATAGAGCCCATTGGTAAATTTATCTACATTAGCTTTCGAAGTATTCTTTACATTTTTGGGCATTTTATCACCTTCTTTATTTTGAAATTAGGAAACATTGATTCAATTTACCTATGTAAGTATTTCAAATTTCCTAGTTCTCTTGCTAACTTTAATTAATAGTTTTCCTATCTGTCTTATTATATTTATTTTAAAATAATTTAATTCTCATGTCAATATAAAAACAATAATATTCTTATATGATTACTCGTGATTTGCTTTTAATTAACAATCTCTGATATTATTTTCGAGGTATCATCGATATTCTTCGATACAATGTCCGAATCTTTAGCAATAATATTATTTATACCTTTTATAAGACAACCTATGGTTTTAATTTAAAATTTATACCCTCTTCATTTCTTACTGTTTTTAAAAATGGGCATTCAAAACATGAAGAATACTTTTCTGCAAATGTGCCTTGAACTTTTCCGCCGCAAAGAGTGCCTGCAATAGCCCAACAAATTCTTCCGCCATTCTTTCCAAAGTTACATCCATCAACCGTACTATCAATTGCAGCTTTGCAAATACCCAGTTCTCTCACTTTATCACCATTAGGTTGCCTACCACATTTTTTTACCTCCCAGCAATTTTGCTTTTCCATACTTTTCATCTCCTTGTTTTGATAAATCAATATTCAAATTTAAAATTCTTCTTTGTTTTTAAAATGCCTATGTCAATGCCATGTTAAAGTCCTCAATCAGATCATCAATATCTTCAAGACCTAAGGATATTCTAACCAGATCATCTGTTATTCCAAGTCGGTACCTTTCACTTTTGGGCATAGCTGAATGAGACATTCTTGCCGGATAAGATATAATAGTTTCTACTCCACCGAGACTGACGGCGACTGCTGCTGTTTTTACAGATCTCATGAATCTTTTTGCATGCTCTTCATCTGCCAGCTTAAATGCAAGGACTGCTCCGGCACCATCTGCTTGATTAAAATGTATATCTTTGCTGCAATAACTTGAAAGGCCAGGATAAAATACCTGTTTTATATTTTTGAGGGTTGTTAGCCATTCGGCAAGTTTTTGAGCATTATTCTGCTGATAGTCCAGCCTTATCTTTAAGGTTTTTAATCCTCTTAATAAAAGCCAACTGTCCTGTGGACCAAGTATTGCACCAAAGCTGTTTTGAACCGAATATATCCTTTGGAACAAAGAATTATCATTTACAACAACTAATCCAGCAACAACATCACTATGTCCTCCAATAAACTTTGTTGCACTATGAATTACTATATCAATTCCTAGTTCAATCGGTCTTTGGAGATACGGCGACATAAATGTGTTATCAATAATCGTTATCAAATTATGCTCATGTGCTATTTTAGCAATACTTTTTAAGTCCGTAATTTTAAGGAGTGGATTTGAAGGAGTTTCAAGAAATATAGCTTTGGTATTTACATTTATAGCTTCTCTTACTGATTCAAGATTCGTTGCATCCACAAGGGTCACATCAATTTTAAAGCGGCTAAAGTATGATGTGCTAATACGATAAGTTCCTCCATAAACATCCTCACACATAACAATATGATCCCCCGATGAAAAGATTGAAAGAACAGATGCGATAGCTGCCATTCCCGATGAAAATGCAAAGCCATGTTTTCCACCTTCCAGCTTGGAAATAGTTTCTTCAAGTGCTTTACGTGTTGGATTTCCAGAACGAGAATATTCAAATTCCTGTGGTTCTTCAATATCTTCATGGTGATAGGTCGAAGCCTGATATATTGGGATACTCAGTGCCCCAGTGATTTTATCTATCTCATTTCCATTATGAATTAATTTAGTAGCAAATTTCATAAATATATCACCCCAATGCCTGATCTAGATCTGATATTATATCCTCGACAGCCTCAATCCCTACAGACAACCTTAAAAGTGTGTCAGTAACCCCAATCTTCTGGCGTATTTGTTCTGGTATGGCAGAATGTGTCTGAACAACTGGATAAGTTATAAGGCTTTCTACACCACCGAGACTTTCAGCAAAAATTATAAGCCGAACTTTTTCAAGTACCTTTTCAACAATGCTTTTATCTTTAACATTGAAAGAAATCATGCCTCCAAAACCTGATGCTTGAGACTTTGAAATCTCATAGCCTTCGTGATCGGATAATCCTGGGTAGTATACATTTGTGACCATTTTGTGTTTCTTAAGCCACTTTGCAATATGAATAGCATTTTGCTGCTGTTTTTCTAGACGTAAACCCAGTGTTTTAATTCCTCTTAAGATAAGCCAACTGTCAAATGGTCCTAGAACTGAACCTACTGATTTTTGTATTAGCTTAAGATTTTCTGCTAAATTCTCATCATTTACTACGATTAGACCAGCAAGTGTGTCGTTGTGACCTCCAAGATACTTTGTTCCACTATGAATAACAATATCTGCATCTAATTCTAGAGGTCTTTGAAAATATGGAGTTAAAAAAGTATTATCAACAATTAAAAGCATTTTATTACTCTTTGACAACTCTGATATCTTTTTTAAATCAGTCACCTTCATCATAGGATTTGATGGAGTTTCAACAAAAACTGCCTTGCTGTTTTGTTTCATTTCAAGTTCTATAAAGTTTATATTGCTTGTATCAACATAACTGAAATCTATTCCTATAATGGTCTAAGAAATTCAGACAAAAAAATCACATTATTTAAGGTGGATAATGTAAAATAAATTTATGCGAAAAACATATTCAGGAGAGTTTAAAGTAAAAGCAGTATTGGAAATTTTCAAGGAAGAAAAGACTATTTCTCAAATTGCATCGGATTTGGAAGTTCATCCGAATCAATTAGGTAAATGGAAAAAAGAAGCAATCGCTGGGCTTG
>CAVYEU010000080.1:0-31317 GCA_963767415.1 uncultured Eubacteriales bacterium | reverse complement strand
TTCTATGTACCTGTTGCCTTTAACAACTCATGTGCTTGCTATAGTTACAATGCCAGCTGCCTTAAACGCCGATCCTACATTACTAAGTGCATATAATGGAAGTAAAACTTTTAATAGACCATCATCAACAAATTTAGTTAAAAATCCTGCGTAGTACACTGTAAGCATTTTTCGGATTTGATAACATTTTACCGAAGAATTTTGCAGAATCCTTTAATGATATTTGTTTTGCAACTTTTCATTTCCTATATCTTTAGGTTCTTTAACAAACTTCCATACTATTAAAGCTCCGAATATTGGCATTAATCGAAATATTATAAACGGTGATTGATGTCCATATCTATTATATAGATATAGACTTAGGCTGCGATTTAGTTTTGCGCCCCAAAATTTACAGCTTCTAAATAAGCCTTGACCCAATGCTTTGGATTTTCTCATTAAATCCGCTGATCCAAATGTCGCTGCACCAGCGTTAAACCCAGATCCTGTGCCATGCACCATACCACTTGCAATAAATCCACCTAACGTAGATGATGTCCCATACATTAAATGAGATATGACTAAAAAGAATTGTCCTATGTACGCAATAACCTTTCTTCCAGATTTATCCCCTATGTAACCTGCAAACATATCAATTATAGCTTTAAACCCACGAGCACTTGCTACAAATCCTATCTGAGCAGCATCGAATCCTAACGATTTCATATAAATTGATAGTATTGACTTTGTTATTCCCAATGTACCATTTCCGAAAAAACTAGTACCAAGTAAAAGTAAGCCTAATTGCTTCCAATTGTTTTGAACTTTTTGTTCATTTTTAGGTAGTAAAATCTCTTTCTGTTCATTAAGTTTTCCATTTTCAATATTTATTAACTCAGATGTCATCATACAAATAGTCCTCTTCTTTCCAAATATTTTTTTAGATGCTATCATAATTTTTAAATAGCAATTATTATAGCTATTTGTTTTTTCTCTTTCTGCTTTTCTTTTGTAAATTAATCGAGAATTATAAGAATTTCAGAATAAATTCAACTTAACTCCATCGAACACCTCATATCTTAATAAAATATTATATATTTTTACAATAATTATTACTAATTTAACTTTATTATATTTGATGATCTTTGTCAAATATTTATCATATATTTTTCACAATTTAAGTATACATAAACGTAAGGCAAAGACATTAATCTTTGTCTTACGTTTATTAGTATTTAGATTTAGAGTTTTAGTGTTCTTCATGAAGAATAAAGAATACTAAAACTACTTTTTGTTCTCAAAGCTTCGATGATATCACTCCTCATTTTTTTCTTATTTGTAATATATTCGTCTACTAATTTACTATCATTTAGAGAACCTATTATTATATCTTTGATTTGTTTTTTCTCATCTTTAACTTGCTTTTCAAGTTTTTCACTTAAATTATAAAATTTATATTGACTCTCAATAAGCTTATATAATTCTGTTGAAGGTACTCCTAATACTGAAGTGATTTCGTTAATATGTAAGGATAAACTTGCATCATCCATATATTTTTCTATATATTTTTGTTCTTCTTGCGATTTCTTCTCAGAATTATTTAACTTGGTGCTTATCTCATCGCAACTATCTTTAGTAAGATTAGTTGTAATTTGTTTTATTTGATACAATATTAAATCAGCGTTTTTTTCATACCTCATATTGTTTTGCTCTACACACCTGTACATCGATTCTCTTAACATATTATCAGTCTTGAATATAAATCTTGTATACCATGGCTTTGGTAATTCAACATTTTTTTCTAGTATGTACATTATCTTTTCACGATTGTGCTTAATAACTGCATCATCATCATCATCTTTTAATAATACTTTATCAATAAAATTCATCTTTTCTTCATAATCTAATTCATTTTCTGTTTTAGAATCTTTCTTAACGCTCTTTAGATTATCTTTAAGTCTTGATATCACAGCATCTGCATCTGCATTTTCGATTCCAACACTTTTTAATTCAATAATTTTGAAATTTTCTGCATTTTTTAGTTTATCAAATAAATAATCAGCATATTTAATCTTTTGCACATTCCACCATCTATCTCTTAAACCCAAGACTTTAAGTCTATCTATTGTTAAGAATCTAAATCCTGACATAATATATGATGGTATACTTGCAGAAAAGTTCAGAAGCTCCCCTAACACCCATAAAGATGCGCCAATTGCTACGGTTATTAGACCTATTCCAGGAATTGTCATACTTATTGCTCCTGCCAATAAACCAACTGTTTTAAAAAAAGAAGTTATTGTTAAAAATGGTTGCTTTATCGTTTTGTTCCTTGCTGCTTCATATATGCCTATAATTAGATTAAAATAATCAGAACTTGCAATCATATCTTCTTTTTTAAAATCTTTTATTTCTTTCGCCTTTAGCAGATCTATATCTAAATATTTAACAAGATTTAATATCTCAAAATCTGACTTTCCCTTAAGAAATTCTCTTGATTTCATATAAATTTTTTGATCTCTTAAATTTCTTATTTCTTTTAATTTTTTTTCCGATTTTTCCTCTGATTTTTCTTCTGAATATAATTTTTTTAAATCATTTTCTGCTTTTTCAAGGTCTGAAATAAATCCATTGTTTTTAGCCTTGGTACAATCGTCTTCAATAATTTTTTTCAGATCATTTATTTCCTTTTTAAAGCTTGGATCTTTAAACTTCTCTGCATTCAATACTATATCTTTATTATCAGTAATCAGATCAAAAATTATATTAAAATAATCCTCTCTCATTTTTTCGATACCAATCCAGTGTTTCCTATACATGGATGATTCAATGGCACTTCTTACTGTTATAAGACCTTCAAATGAAGCATAAATAAGTGGAGTTACACTACCTAAAATTCTAATTGGCAAAGAATTAACAGTAAACCCGAAAACCTCACAAATAATAGTTCCTATAATGCCTGTAGCAATAATTTTAGGTATAAAAGTACCAAAAAATCTAGAAGAAATAGTACTTCTTGTATCGGTAATAAAACGAATTGCATCACTATGAAGCTTACTTCCAATAATTGTTGATTTAAGCTCTTTTATTTCATCTCTACACTTTTCTAAATTAAGACCTTTACTTGAACTAAAATTTAATGGCACTCTTTCATTTTTCGGATAAAATATTTGCCCTCCTATACTCCTAGGACTTTTCCAAATAGTACTCATAGACGCCATACTGTGCATTGATGCAGATCTTATCAAACTTTTATGAGTAGGATATATGCTTGGTATCTCTGAATTTGCTCCTGCATTCGAATTTCCTAAGGAATTAATATTTTGCAAAAAAAGATTGCTGATACGACTAAAATTCTGTGGCGAAATATTGTCTGTTAAGGATGATGGCACATCAGAATTTCTTGGTGTTGTCATTGGAACATCTAAAGGTTGTATTGTTAAGGGTGATGGCACATCAGAATTTCTTGGTGTTGTCACTGGAACATCTAAAGGTTGTATTGTTAAGGCTATTACGTCTCTACTTGATGGGAATAATGGTTGCACTTGTCCATTTACCGTTGTCATATAAAAGCTCCTTTCAATATTAAATATATTTTTATTTTTATTTTATTTATTTTTTCTTTTGTAAGACCTTCTTTAAAGCATGAATATGTTTTTATTAAACCTTTACAGAGAAATATTATAACTTTTGTATAAATATTGCAATATTATTTTTAGATTTTTATATAATATTTCATAAATTTTGTTACTATATATATCGCATTAAATAAATAGCTGTGGGAAATATTACAGCTTAACCGCGTTTTCGTCTATATATCTCTAAATACTAATAAGACTCAATCTCTAAGATTTATTTGGTCATCATAAACCAATTTTTGCTAATTAATTAATTTTCTTTAATGGGTCTTTGAAACCAAGTATCTCATATATCTTTTTATGTTCACTTTCAGGTGTTCCTGATAATCTAATGTGGTGAACACAGTTCCATTATCTGTAGTCTACAGATAGTCCTATTGTTTTATGCCTTGAATGTGATGGAAATATCATGTCTGAATTCCCGACATAAATAGTTGTATTTATTAAAAAAGCTTTTTGAAATCCTATTTTCAAGGATATTGATGATTCTCCGTTTTCCAGCTCTTTTCTTATAACCATTACTTTTTTACCATTATTATTGTGGTAAGTTTCTTGAGCAATTTTTGACAGTCCAGGCAAATCTTTTGCTATACATTGATCTAACTGCTTTTTTTACTTCTTGAAAATGATTTAAACCAAGTGCTAAAATTTCTGCTTTTTATTTTTCTTCTAAAATGCACCCTTGAATATCATAGCCTCCATCTTATATTTTTTATAAAGAAATATTCATACTCCCATTTTGCTCTTGAGTAGGTTCTCTTTGCATCCTTCTTGATACTTCTGCTTGAACTAAAATGTTTTTTATTTCTGGATTATCAGCTTTTTCTCTTGCTGTTTTGCCAAACCTATCTTTTTCAGATAGATCAACCTGAGGAAGAGTTACTAGATATTCTACACATTTTACTCTGCCTCCATATACACATGCTGCTTTATGCAGCAAAGTCGACTTATGATTATATTCTCTACAATTAATAGCTTGGCCATTCATTCTGCTTAAAAGCTTTTTAAATACTTCCATGTGTTCAGTACTATTATCATTAAAGTGTCCTGATGATACTAAATCCATAGCTGCAGTTTCTTTGAAAAATGAAATAAAGTTAGCATTTGCTCCCTTATCTAATAAGTATGAAATACATTTAATACATCCCTTTTTCGCAGCAAGTTTCAATAATGTTGTTCCAAGTTCCTTATCTGTGAAACATCTTCATTTACCATTCTGCGAAGTTCTCGAGGTAATACCACTCGGTCAACAATATCATCTATCCTTCCATCATCCCGTAAACCCATTGAAAAAGCACTTAATCTTTGCTCTGGTGAGAGACGCTCAAATATACTTCTGCCTACACTGCCTTGCTGTGTTCGAGTTGGTACTGCTACAGGTATTGCTGTTGCTACTACTGTTGGCACAGTCGAATTTGATGCTGATGGTACTAGTTCTACAGATATTGTACTATTATTAGTATCTCTATAGCTTTCTGCTCCTGTAGCTACCTCAAATTCAACTGGTTCATTATCTACAAATGGTCTATAGACAAACATTTCAAAAGGTGAATGATTGTAGTCACTAATATCACCAAGTAAATGACCTATTATTTGTGAAATCCTTGGCTGCACTGGCTCTGATGCTGGAGATTCTTTTAAATATTTTGAATACATCTTCCCATTATTATCTAATAAAGTAGCCTTTGCACCCTTTTGCAGTAAATAATCAACTATTATTGGTTTTTGATACATTGCAGCAATATGTAATGCAGACCATCCAAATTCATTTTGTTGATTTATAAAATTAGGTTGTAACTCTAAAATTTTATCGAATATTCTAAGATCCGTTACATGCTGAGCTGCTATATGTAAAAGAGTATTTTTTTCATCATTAGTAAAATTAAGTTGCTGAGGGTTGGTATACTTAGTTATTACCGCACCATCTTTTATTTCTTTTGTTGCTCCAGCTAATTCATCAATCAAAGATTCTATCTTCTCATATGGTGCATTATTTCCAATCGCTTGAGTCAGAAGAGCAATATTTGCTTGAGCCAGAAGAACACTATTTGCTTTTACTAACGCTTGTTCTCTACTTAGATATTGTGTATTGTTATAGTTATTAATATAACTACCTATAATTTCCTTGTAACTAGTGTCAATTTTTTGATCATCTATTATTTTTAACGTTTCGTTAAGCTTTAGAGCGGGGTGTAATAGTGCCCTAATATTTTCTATTGTGGTAGCTAAATTATCTGTACTAAGCTCACCAAGTCTATTTTCAACTTTTTTACAATATTCTTCAACTTCTTTATCCTCAAGATATGCAGCTCTTAATTCAGGTAATAAATTTGTGGTAATATTATTTTTCATAAGTTGATCTTGATTATTAATCATTCGTAATATTTCAGGATTTGTATCCTCTCCAGAAGCGATCTGTAATATTGTCTCGCTAAATAAACTAGAATAAATATTAGGATCAGCACCATTCTCTAATAACAGTTTGATCAAGTTTGCGTCATATTTATAATGTAAAATTGCCTCTGTCAAAGCAGTATGACCATGACTATTTTTAGCGTTAATATAAGCCCTATTATTAATTAATAGTCTACAAATTTCGATTGAACCCTTCGTTGAAGCTCTGATTAAAGGTGTATTCTCTTTATCTCCCTTATATACAAAATTTACATCAGCACCGTTAATAACCAGTTCTTTAGCCAATTTTAAATTGCCCTCATTAATTGCATCAAATAATTGCTTTTCTAAAATACCCATAAAAACTCTCCTTTCTAATTTCGCTTATTGCAACAGTCTCATAGTTTTTGTCATTTAACGCTTTTTTCAGTTTTTGCATATAATTCATCCCTTTCTTTAATTCTTATAATTTATTTGTAAAAGGAGTTATCTAGAAATACGAAGGATATTGCTATTTACCTTTACTACTTAAATTATAGCATACCAAGAATTTATCTTCAAAAATATTTTTATTCGTATTTATGCTTGCAAAATGGCTATTTACTAAGGTTTTAAATGCTTAAGTATTATAATTTTTCAAAAATTTGAAGTAAATATTTTTATTACTCTTTGAAATAAAGCTGTTGCAAGAGTCTTAAGACATCAAATATAGCTCTGCTTTACAATATAATTTTCTCTTGTTACAATTACGGGTTCGGATCTTTGACAGTTAGATGAAAAATAAATTTAAAAATTCTTATATACTTCTTCAGGATTAAAATATTTAACAAACGAAGCAGAACGAATTAGAACGAATTAGAACGAATTAGATCAGGATTAAAATCAGGATTAAAATATTAATAAACACTTGTTTTTTAAAACTCGTTATATTAAAATAAAAAAGTATTATTTTGAGTAAGGAGGTATAAAAAGATGTATAAAGCACAAGTAAATTCAGAAGTAGTTCCTGCAAAACCAGCAGATAAGAGTTTGAATGTTTATGTTAATCGTAGAATCCAGGAATGGTTAATGGGAGCATGTGTATTAACACCTATATATATGGATGGGTATAAACCTCTTAAAGAAGAGGAACCAGTATTTGAAGTTGTTCCTGGTGATAAACCGCCACAACAAGTTCCTGTAGAAAAACCTAGAGATCTAAGATTAAAATGATAAAAATTAAAATTAAGAGGCTGACCAAAAAGGCAGTCTCTTTTTGAAATATGGATCAATATTTAATCATTTGAAGAATATTAACTTATAGTTAGAGTATTACTAGTTTATTTAATGTCTATAATCGAAAATTTGTGGGAATATCAAAATAATTATTATATATTTCTGGGAATATTATAAAACACATTGATATCAAAGCATATACTAATTTTGGGAATTATGGGAATAATTTTTTAAAGAAATTAATATCACGGATAATTATCTTAAAAGATACTAATATTTTTAAAATCACGTAAATATGCTATTAAATAGAAAAACATCAAACCTTGAAAGGCTGATGCTACTAAATGCGCCATCGCGGGATCGAACCACGGACCCACTGATTAAGAGTCAGTTGCTCAGTGTGTTGAAATGTACTAACTGTAAGGGTTTGGAAGTGGTAAAAAGTAAATTGACAACAATTAGACAACAACGAATTTAAAAATCTGATACTATCCTAGAATTTTTCTAATAGCTAAAATTAGTTCTATCTTAAACCCTATTCATTATATTTTTCATAATTTAATTTTTCTGGATTCTAAAATCCAAAAGCTTCTTCCTCTCTTAAAATTGCCTCAAATATTTGCGCTAAAAAATAATTTAATACGTTTAATACTTCCTGAAAGCTAATATGATAATTAAGTTCATTTATAAAATGCCTCCATTTTGTATTCATTTCATCATTATATGCAAATTTAAGAACCCTAAAAAATGTATCTTTCTCATATTGAGTTCCTCTATTTTGAATTGTTTCAAAGATAGCTTCTTGAAGTATCCTTGCATCGAATCTATATGTGTTAGCAAGGTAATAAATATCGTAGTAATCCTTCATACGGCTAGAAAATTCCATTCTTGAAATAATAGCATCAAACTTTTCTGCTATAGTTGATTCAAGAGAATAGGTATTGATTTCTGGCTCATCAAAACCTGAAAGCTGTGTAGGAATTTTTTTTATAGCCGGATTTGGAACAATTATATCTCCAATACCAAAATCAACATCAAAAGGTGTTTTGGTATTTTTAATTTTTCCAATTATTTTTACTCTAACACCACTATACTCTCTAAGTTCTACAATCGTTTCTACACCTTTAATTTCAAATTGTATAAAATCATTTACAGCGCTGCCACAAATTATTTCTTTTGTCATAGCTTCTACATTATTTAATGAATTTGATTTATTTCTCATTAAAAAATCAATATCCATTGTTGGACGACTTTCAAATCCACTTAAGCAAAACAAGAAAAGTCCACCCTTTAAAATCAGATTATTAGAGTAATTTGATTTTGAAACTCTTCTTAAAAATTCTTCTTGGCAAAAAAGCTGTAAATGCAATTGAAAACTCTTTCCTGTTTGCTTTGATTTATTTTTTAATCTGTCCAATACTGAGTGTGCATTATCAGGCATTATAACCATACCTCCATCCATACCTTTAGTTTTTTGTATATTTTAAATTTTTTTGAATATTCAATAAGAGTTGATATTCTTTTTTGGGAATCTCTAACATAAGCTTGAATAGCTTTATTAACTATTTCTTTATCCAATTTGTTAGAGTACCTTATTACATCACAAATCGCTCTCTCCTTATCAAAGACTTTTACTTGGATTCCATTAATTTCTCCATTGGTTACCCCAATTAACAAATATTTTGGTTCAATAAAATATGGTTTTATTGGAGGGAATCTTATTTTTAGGCTTTCTTTACCTATGTCTTTACTAACCGCAATATGCCATTTATCTGGTGTTCTATCTGTGTATCCATGATAGTAAAGTGCACTATTCATACAAATAATACTTTCAGGAAATAGTTTAGTTATTATTGCAATTTCGCTTAAATCAAAGCCTTCTATCCATAAGTACAAACCTTTTTTAATTTGCTCTATTTTTCCATCATTCACTAAGCGTTTGAGGTATGTATTATGAATTCCTTTATTTGTAATACTGGCAGTATTAGCTATTCCACCATTTTCATAAAATATTTTTTTAATTTCTTCGTAATAAATCAAAGTTAGCCACCTCTTGATCAAAGTATCCGCTTGTTACATTTGTAAGCGGAGAGTTTTATCAAAAGTATAATATTTTATTAATTAAAATTCAATATTGACTTTAATATTTTTTGAAATAAAATGGACCGTTTTTCAATTAAAACAGTGGACCATTTTTCACTTGACAAATACATTATTTATTTATACCGAATATTTCACACCCAATAATAACATTATTCGGTGAAAGAGGGAGTGCTAAAACAACTTCAATAAAGCTGATTAAAAAACTTGTAGATCCATCAAAATTAGAAGCAGTAACATTTCCAAAAGATGTTAATGAATTTGTTCAGAAACTGAGTCATCACTGGTTTTTGGGCTTCGATAATATTTCAACTATTCCTCAATGGATCAGTGACACATTATGCAGGGTGGTAACCGGTGAGGGGTTCTCAAAACGACAGCTTTTTAGTGACGACGATGACGTTATATATAATTTCAAACGTTGTATTGCTCTAAATGGAGTAAATGTAGTTGCTACAAAAACAGATTTATTAGATCGCTGTTTATTATTTGAATTGGAACGGATATCAACAGAGACAAGAAAAGAAGAACTAGTGTTTTGGAAATCTTTCGAAAAAGACAAGCCATCAATTCTTGGTGGAATATTTGACATACTCTCGAAGGCTTTAGGATTATATCCAAGTATAAAATTAAATAAATTACATAGAATGGCTGATTTTACACATTGGGGGTTTGCTATCGCTGAGGCTATGGGTGAAGGATTAGGAGAACAGTTTTTAAATGAATACGGGCAAAATATTCAACAACAAAATGATGAGGTCCTAAACAGTAATCCTTTAGCAATGATGATAGTATCTTTTATGAATTCACGAAGTTCTTGGGAAGGAGCAGCCACGGAGTTATTGAGAGAATTACGATATTGATCTTTGATAATAAAATAAAAAATGTTGAAGAATTACCACTTTCTCTTACGGTTAGTGATATTTCGCTCATTTTGGGGATCTCAAAACAAAATGCTTATGAACTTTGCCACTCTGAAGATTTTCCTTCAGTACAAATTGGCAAAAGAATAATTATTACAAAATTAGCCTTTATTGAATGGCTAAAAAACCCAATTGACAACAACTACGATGATTTTAGATGAAATTAGATGATTTTATCCACCAGAATATGTAAAAACAACAAACAAATGAGCCCCCAAAAAGCATAAAAAAAATTCTTGAAACCCCTCAGCCTCAAGAATTACAACAATCATTTCCAAAATGCGCCATCGCGGGATCGAACCGCGGACCCACTGATTAAGAGTCAGTTGCTCTACCATCTGAGCTAATGGCGCATATTAACGAAATCTTCGTTCATTATAATGGTGAGAAAGGACTTTTGTCAATATATTTTCAAAAATTTGATATTGCTTATAAATTTCTTAACGTTACTACCCTGGAAACTTCCCTAGTTTTATGCGAGAAAGAATAGCAAGCAGCCCTGTTTTTTTTAAAATACAAATATGTGAGGTATCGCCCACATATATCAGAAATAACTTTATATAGTCTTATAATCACTTATTCCATAAGGAACTCTTTTATTGGCAGATTTTAACATTTTTTATCTCCTTTTTAATTAAAAAACGGTATCTTACCTATTTCTTTTACATATAAGATAATAACAAATATATTTGGCTATGTAAAATTTGAATTATCAAGGAGCTTCCTGCGATGTTAAGTTTCTTTACATCATTTTCCCAATTTCTTTTTTTAACCTACCTAATATTTTTTTCTCTAATCGTGATATATATGATTGAGATATGCCAAGCATATCAGCTACTTCTTTTTGTGTTTTTTCAGTTCCACTACAAAGTCCAAATCTTAGCTCCATAATTTTTTTTTCTCTAATTGATAATTTTTTCATTGCACAGTTTAATAATTGTTTATCTACTTCATCTTCAAGGTTTCTATATATTATATCATTATCTGTTCCAAGGACATCAGATAAGAGTAATTCATTACCATCCCAATCAATGTTTAATGGTTCATCAATTGAGACCTCTGTTTTTAACTTATTATTTCTTCTCAAAAACATAAGTATTTCATTTTCTATGCAGCGAGAAGCATAGGTAGCAAGTTTGATATTTTTATTAGGTTTGAATGTATTTATAGCCTTCATAAGTCCTATAGTTCCTATTGATATCAGATCTTCAACCCCAATTCCTGTATTTTCGAATTTCTTTGCAATATAAACTACAAGCCTTAGATTTCTCTCTATTAGGATTGATTTCACTGAATGATCATCAGTCTCAAGCTTGCTTAATAAAAGGTTTTCTTCATCGGTACTCAAAGGAGGAGGCAATGCTTCATTTCCGCCGATATAGTAAATAGTATTTTTACAACTAGTTTTATCTTATTTATAATATCAAAAAACTTTAATAAACATGTAAGCCTAAGTGTGTTTATAAGTGTGTTTATAATTGTCATTTAAATCTCGCTCCTTTTAATTAAATATTAGAGTAATTAAACAAGTCAGTAGCAAAGCTCAGGGTTTAATATTGCGTTATAATGACTGCTCTTTGATAATGACTTGCTGTAGATACCAATTATTGCATTTTTTATATTCTTTTTTTCATCCTTCTTATTACCAATTTCAATAAAATCTGGCGTAAAACCAAGTAAAAGGCCATTTTCTTTACCTAAAGTGTTGAAAGGAATTAAACGAATCCTTGATGAAAAACTTGAGTTAGTAGAAATAATATTTGAGATATTACTTATTAAATCATCCTCCTTATTTTTATTGTAAATATTTTGAATTTCGGCAGGTAATAAGAGTCTTATTGCATCGAATTCAGCTATTATAACAGGAGTTTTTGTTAAAGGGTCAATTAATGAATTACCTGTATCTAAGAACCCTGAAAGACAAACAATATTTTGGTCAATTGCTACTTTTAGGGGTATTAGATATTGGCCTTTTAAAAATTTTCCTCGAAATATATCAAAGAAGCATTTTAAAATAATTGAAACTCCAATTAGAGAGTAGACCAATAAAATCGATTGAGAATTATTTATAATGTGGAATATACCATTTTTTGTATATCCAATTGACTGATTTAAATAAATAAAAGTTAAACCAGCACCAGCAAATATGAAACTTGAGATATAGAATGTAGCAACGATTTCAAAAAATGAGCGTAATTTTTTTGGTGAGAAAGTTACTTCTACAATTAAAAATGAAATAATTATTTTCAGTAACATTGTATAACCTGAATTGATGTTGGGTAAAATAATCATAATGACTACAAAAGCTGTTCCAACTAATGTGCCAAGGAGTAGCTTAATGATGAGGTAATTGATTTTGTTAATTTATGAGTTAAATATAGTATTATATAATTAAAAACGATATTTTCTAAAATTATTACATCGATAAAGATATCCATAATACCTCCTCATAAGGCATTTGCCTTAAATATTATTTGTATCTGAATTATATAAATTTAAGATTTAAAAATATGTCAAAAAGTGAGTAAGATATTTAGAAGTATTTGTAATAAAAGAAACAAAAAACATGACAAGGAAACAAAGGTGCTGACAGCACCTTTGTTTCCTTGTCATGTTTTTTTTCTTTATCTAAACCTATTTCTTCTTAAAAATGTTGGGATGTCCAATTCATCGTCGGAATAACCAACGTTAGCAGTTGCGGTAGCTTTTTCAGCACCTACTAGAATTTTCTCAGGTATTGATTTATCACCTTTTTTAAGTATCGGTAATTTATCGAATCCTGTTGCGATTACAGTAATTAGGATTTCATCTTTTAAACTTTCATTGATTACAGCACCAAATATAATATTTGCATCAGGATCAGCTGATCTTTGAACTAATTCAGCAGCTGTATTAACTTCAAATAGTCCAAGATCAGGTCCACCAGTTATGTTTAATAGAACCCCTCTTGCACCTTCGATCGAAGTCTCAAGTAATGGGCTCTGGATCGCTTGTCTTGCAGCCTCTTCAGCACGATTTTCTCCTGAGGCCCTTCCTATACCCATATGAGCAAGTCCTGTATTCAACATGATTGTTTTAACATCTGCAAAGTCTAAGTTCACTAAACCTGGAACTGCTATTAAATCTGATATACCTTGAACACCTTGGCGCAAAACATCATCCGCAATTTTAAAAGCTTCAACTATAGAAGTTCTTTTTTCTGCAACCTGCAAAAGTCTATCATTAGGTATTGTTACTAATGTATCTACAGTAGCTTTTAGGTTTTCAATTCCTTTTTCAGCATTAAGCATTCTTTTTCTACCTTCGAATATAAAAGGCTTTGTCACAACACCTACAGTTAGAATGCCCATATCCTTAGCAATTTGAGCAATTATAGGAGCAGCACCAGTACCAGTTCCTCCCCCCATTCCAGCGGTTACAAATACCATATCAGCACCTTTTATTGCCTGTGCAATTTCATCTTTACTTTCTTGTGCAGCTTTTTCACCAATTTCAGGGTTTGCTCCAGCTCCAAGCCCTTTTGTAATTTTTTCACCAATCTGGATTTTTATAAGATTTTGTGATTTTGAAGCTTGTAACAATAATAGTGCTTGTTTGTCAGTATTTACTCCAACATAATCAACACCCACAAGGCCTGCTTCCATCATTCTAGTAATACCGTTATTACCCCCGCCACCAACACCAATTACTTTTATCTGGGCAAATTGTTCTATTCCAATATCAAATTCCACCAATTTAATCCCCCTCCCCCTTACTTAAATTGAATTAATTAATGCTTATTATAAAGAATAAATTATTTTTGTTTATACAATATTTTATATAAATCGACCATTTATATTATAAATTAAAGTAGCTGCTTGTACAACACCTAAAATAGATTTTTAACCAATGAAATTAGTTTGTCAAAAATATTGAATACTTTAATTTCTTGAATTTCCTGAACTTTTACTGAACTTCCTATATTTTTATTGGCTTTATTTTGCTTTGCCATGAACTTACAAATGCCAAATGCTACAGAATAATCAGGTGGTAAAATCCCATCCCCTTTTGTTTGAACGATTTTCACAGGAACATTATTAAAAGATCTTCGTATTAACTCTTTGACACCATCGGCATAAGCAATTCCACAACCAGTTAGAGAAATGCCTGCACTATAATCTTTAAGCATGCCTGATTTCTCTAATAAATTTTTAGCTAAAATAAGTATTTCAGTTATCCGGGCTTCAATTATTTCAGTAATTTGAGATATTTTAATATTTTTTTTCTTCGGTTCATTATTTAACTCTGAAACAGTTATTATTTGATCATTTTTGATTAACGAAGTTAAAGCAATCTCATATTCACGTTTTAATTTTTCTGCCTCATTTAAAGGGATTTTTAACCCAAGTGAAATATCATTGGTTATATGATCTCCACCAATTGGGATTGTCCCACAGAAAATAAGTTCGCTATCTTCAAATACGGATATATTAGTTGTTCCACCTCCAACATCAATAATAACAGCCCCCATATTTTTTTCTTCATTTGTCAATATCAATTCTGATAAAGCAAGTGGTTCGACAATTATACCATCAACACGGAGGTTTACTTTTTCCATACTTTTGATTATATTTTTAACTGTTGTAATCTTGCCTGCGATTACATCAGCATCAAATTCAAGTTTACTACCAACCATACCTATCGGATCGATTATTTCGTCACAACCATCGACGATATACTGTCTTGGAATAATATCTATAATTTGCCTATCTTCAGGTAATTCTATACCATGGATTTTATAAAAGACCTCTTTAATATCTTTATCTGTTATTTCTCGGCTACCCTTTGAGAAAACAGTTATACTACGATTATTGATTATATCAATTTGGGATCCAATTATATTTACATAAGCGGACTCAATCTTCACATTTGCAGCATTTTCAGCTTGTTGCACAGAATTTATAATTGATGTAGCGGTACTATCAATATCAACGATAACTCCTTTTTTAACTCCAGAACAGAAATCGATTCCCTTACCTATGATTGTTAGATTCTTATCTTTATCAAGTTTTGAAATAACAGTACAAACTTTTGAGGTACCAATATCTATACTAACTATAATATCTCCCATAACTATCCTCCCTAAAAATCCACTAATGTCAAATTTCTAAGCGCAGTATATCTTTTTTTGCGTATTTATTCAATAGAAATCTCCGAATTATTGCAAAATTTAAAAATAGTCGATTTCCGAACGCGAAAACTGCTGCTAAATAGATTTGTATACCAAGTTGATCTCCTATATATGCTAGTCCGCCTGCAAGCATTGCATTAGCAAAAAATCCAGATAAAAATATTTTTATATCAAATTTTTTTTGCAATGAAGATGCTATTCCTCCAAATACAGAATCCAATGCAGCTAATATAGCAACAGCAACATAGTTTGAATACTGACTAGGTATTGTATAGGGAACAAAGATTCCTATAAGAATTCCTACGATTAAGCCCAAAATAGATAACATATTGAATATTCCTCCAAATAAAAATATTTAATCATGCGTTAATTTTCAGGTCTAAATATTGGATTATCACCTTGGGTAAAGTCTAAAACACCTTTTTCATACTTATTTAGCCTAACAAAAAATATTTCTTTTAAAAAGTTAATTTTATACCTGTCAATTTCGTTATATGCTCCTAGCCTAACCAAAAGTCTATTATCAATAATAAAGCTAATATTCAGAGGATCGGATAAATCAATATAATTAATTAAATCAAAAATATTATTTTTAGTGGTATCCTTTGGTATATCAGTCAAATCAACTATTTTATTTAAAGAGGCTAAATGTTTTTCATCTTTTATCCGAATAACTTTACCTAATTCATATTCATCTAACTCAAGTCCTTTAACTATTGGCAAGTTTAAAGTTTTAATATCACTAATTGAATCAAGTATATAATCTTCTTTATCAATAATCAAGTTTGTACCTAAATAAGGTATATAAAATTTTGGTTCACGTTCCAAAATATTTATTAGAACTGTTCCATTGAGATAATACCTAACCTGAACATTTTTTATATAGGATTTATCGTTCAATATTGACTTTTCAGCTGCGTTTGATCTAAAGGTAAATATATCCAATAAAATATTCCCACGGAGTGAATTGAACCAATTATTATTAATTCTAATATCAGTCATACTAATGATATCTTTTTCCTTATAATGGATGTTCCCTCGAATATTAATTTTTTTAATATTAAATATTGGCGAAAGCGCAATCAATATAATGATAATTAAAAACAATAATATTAGAAGAATAAAATTTAAAAATTTTCTATTTTTCATAAAGTAGCTTATATCCTTTAAAGTTATTTTATTAATTATTTTATTAATTATTTTAAAGAGATTCAAGTTATTTTTTTTATAGATGCGCCAATAGAATTTAATATTTCATCAATATTTACATAACCTCTCTCAACGTGGGTTATATCATTTACAGTAGTTTCACCCTCCGCAACTAATCCAGCAAGGACGAGAGCCGCTCCACCACGTAGATCTCTTGCATTGACATTTGCTCCACTTAGAAGTTTTACACCTTTAATAATTGCCAAGTTACCTTTTACCCGTATATTCGCGCCCATTTTTAATAATTCGTCAACATGCCTGAATCTGTTTTCAAAGACTGTTTCAGATAGGATACTTGTTCCCTGAGCAACTGAAAGTAATGAAATTATTTGAGCCTGCATATCTGTAGGAAATCCGGGATATGGGAGTGTGCGGATTATATCTATAGATTTTGGTTTTAATGGTCCTTTTACTCTCATTGAGTTTTTCTTAATGTTTATATGACATCCGATATCTCTAAGGTTGGATATTATTGAGCCCATATGTTCTGGCATAGCATTATTTATTTGGATGTTTCCATTTGTAATTCCTGCTGCTATTAAATATGTACCTGCTGCTATCCGATCGGGAATTACCCTATATTCAATGTCTGATAAGTTTGTTGTAAAATTTATTTTTGGTATACCGTGGATCTTAATTATATTAGAACCAGCTCCAAAAACTTTTGCTCCCATGGTATTTAAAAAATTTTGCAGATCGACAATTTCTGGTTCTTTTGAAGCATTTTTTATAAAGGTATCACCTTCAGCAAATACTGCTGTAAGCATTATGTTTTCAGTAGCGCCTACGCTTGGATAGTCTAGGTGAATATCTGCTCCAACCAGCTTTTGAGATTCGCAGTTAATTAACCCGTTATGTATTTCGCATGTCGAAACGCCCATCTGTTTAAGTGCCTTTAAGTGAAGATCTACAGGTCTTGGGCCAATTTCACATCCACCTGGATAGCATATTGTAACCTTATTAAATTTGGCCAACATAGAACCTAGATATATAATAGATGCTCTCATTTGTGTTGCAAGATCATCAGGGATTTCTAATTTGTTTATTGTAGATGTATCTATAGTCATTACATCATCTTCTATTTCTACTTTAGCTCCTAATGAACGTAAGATCGAAGCTGATATTTGAACATCTTTAAGATTAGTCGGGCAATTCTTTATTACGCTTATTCTATTATTTAATATAGTTGCTGATAATATAGGTAATACTGCATTTTTAGAACCTTGAATATTAATCTCACCTTTAAGCTTTTGTCCTCCGTTAATTATTAGTTTGCCCATAGTTTCTAAACCTCCGGATTGTAAACATAATATTTTAATAATTTATGTTATGTTTTAAAGATAGGAGAGGTGACAATACTTTCAATAAGTTTATTAATAAATTCAAAGTTATTTATGGAAACCTTGGCAATATTTGCTTATTTGGCAGGAACAAACTTTTGAACTTCAACATATCAATAAATAGAGAATTTTAAGAGACCTGTTTAGGCATGATTAAATAATAAAACGAGGTTTTATTATTTAATCATGCCTAATAGTATATACTATGATGATAATTCAAATATTTAAGAAATTAAAAATGTGTTTGGAATTTTTAGGTCCAGCTTTTATAATAAGCGTAGCTTATATTGATCCCCCAATATTCTTGTTTGGAATACTACTTGGAAGTGTTGATTTGATTGGGTTCTGAAAATGGATTCTTGAATTTATAGTAAATATCTATCTTTTTATCATTCGATATAACTATTTTATCAATCAGTTGCAGTAAGGTTATTCTGTCCACTTTATTAAATTTTATAAAGTCCTTTACAAGCTCAATCAAATCTAAATTTTCCGACTCTCTTTCTTGATATTTTTGTTTTTCCTTATTAAGCCTGTCAATTTGAATTAATAATTTTTCTCTTTCTTTATTGAAGTCTTGGGTAAGCCCAATAAAATCTGTCTCGAACAAAATTCCTTTTAGCTTATCTTCATATAAACTCTTTATAGCTTTTTTAATTTCGGATAGTCTGTTTTCAGCAAGGTATATTTCCTTTTGGAGCTGTTCCAACGCAGTGTTTTGAGATATTCCTTCCAGACTTTCAGCTACTTCTTTATGATTCAAATTATCCGATAGCTTTCGTAATTCACCCAAAACCAAGTTGTTGAGCTTGTGTTCGTTAATACCATGCCTTGTACATCCCTTAAATCTTTTATAATTTGAACAAACTGCATAAATTATCTGCTTCTTATTGGAGTTATTTAAAAACGTCATACGAGCGCCACAATCTTTACAGTAAATAAGTCCACTAAGAATATGAGTATTTTTCACCTCATTATTATGTGTGTTCACCTTTCTATCAATCAATTGCTGAACAAGGTCAAATGTTTCTTTACATACTATTGGTTCATGTGTATTTTCAACAATAATCCAAGATTCTTTTGGTATGCTTTTCAGCTTTTTGACTTTATAACTGATTACCGTACATTTATTTTGTGCCATATTCCCAGCGTAGGTCGGATTTGTAAGAATTAGTTTAATGATTTCAGGATACCAGAGTTTATTTTTTGGCTTACCGCCATTATAATTGCTATTTTGCTTTTTATATGCCGATGGGGACAAAATACTTTCTTCGTCAAGAACACACGAAATATTCCTCATACTGTGTTCATTGACATACATATCAAATATTCTTTTTATAACAGGTGCAGCCATTTCATCAATTACAAGTTTATTTTTATTGTTTAAGTCTTTTTGGTATCCGTATGGGGCAAAAGCACCTATAAACTGCCCGTTTTTCTTTTTTGTATTAAATGCCGTTCTTACTTTTTTTGAAATATCTTTTGCGTACATATCATTCATTACCGATTTAAAAGGACTCATATCGTTATTGCTATTATTTGTTGCAAAAGTATCAATTCCATCATTTACGGCAATATATCGGATATTTCTTTCAGGGAAATACCTTTCGATATAATAGCCTGTATCAATATAGTCCCTTCCAAGCCGTGACATGTCTTTGGTTATCACAAGATTAATTTTCTTTGCTTCAATGTCCTTTATCATTCTTTTAAAATCCGGTCTGTTAAAATTTGTCCCTGTGTAACCATCATCAATATAAATATCTGTCAAATTCCAACCTTGTTCAATTACATAAGATGTGAGAAATTCCTTTTGATTGACTATACTTTCAGATTGTCCCATATTTTCATCTTCTCTTGATAGGCGCAAATAGATTCCTGCATTATATACCTTTGTATCTATTTTTTTGTTATTGTAGTTATCTTCAAGAGCATACATAATTTTACCCCTTCCTCGCTCATTAATTTAGATAACTACCTGCTGATTAATATAATTTAATACTAATCTCAGGTAATTGAAAATAGAGAAATGAGTTGCCGAAGCATTATTTTAAAACTATTTTGGACAGAATTTCTCTCATTAGTTCTTGAAGAGTTTTTCCGTTTTCATTAAATATGTTACTAATCTCAATTTCATTATCTTTTTCTTTAGGTGATACGTCATGTAATGTTTCATCCATACATATTCGCCACCTTACAATTAATTCTTTCTTGAAATAATATTCGAGCTATGCATGTTTAAATTACAAATAAATTTAAAGATATCAATCATATATATGTAAATAGCCTTTTGATGGTCAGAATGACAACCATCATTTAAAATATTTTCACCTATATATAAATACGATTTTGCTTTTGAAAAAAGCAACCTGTAAAAAAAATTTCAGGAATCTTTTATCCGACTCCCTCGCAGTCAAAACCGCCACCTCTCCAATGTGGCGGATGTCTGCGGGTCGCTGATAATGGTCTCGATATTATATAAACTGAAAAGCACTTCGTTTTTGCATTGTTATATGGATTGCAATGTGCTTTGCAGTGTGCTTTGCAGTGTGCTTGGCATTTTAAAATCCTCAAAGCATTGCAATATCAGCAATTTATAATAGACATCAGGGACTGAAGCGGGCAGTGAATTGGGCAGTAAATCCGGGTGTGGACGCCCACCTTTTTTACTGCCACGCAAAGTAAACTTTGCATAGCAAAAAGGGGGCGTCCAACACAGGTACAGACTAAGAAATTCATTTTTTTGTGAAAATTATAATCTGATTCCTTTTCAAACTTAGAATAGTTCTATATAATTGATGTATTGGTAAATTATTAAAAATAATGCAAAAGTTTTTTATTAGGCATTTATTATGTCTATAATGGGAAGTTCAATTTTATGTGTTATATATGAAGTGACAGACAAATTGTTTATTAGGACTATTATTATTATTTAAGCCTCCAGATATCAATATAAGTCAAAGTTGAGAGGTGAGGTGTGATAAAAAAATATAAAATGAAGGAGTGCTAAAATGTGGGATTTATTCATTTCACATGCATCAGAAGATAAGGATACTCTTGTTAGACCTTTAGCAAAAAAGTTGACTGAGATTTACAAAGTAAAAGTTTGGTATGATGAATTTGAATTAGAATATGGAGATTCTTTATTAGATTCAATTGAAAAAGGATTACAACAATCTAATTTTGGAGTTGTTGTGTTTAGCAAGGAATTTTTAAAAAAAGCCTGGACAAATCATGAATTTAAAAGCTTAAGAACTAGGGAACTCTTGTTAAATAAGAAGGTTATAATTCCTATTTGGTACAATATAACAAGAGAAGATATTGCCGAGTATAGTCTTACATTGGTAGATAAGGTTGCTATTACGTTGTCATCTAATGAACTTGATATTGATGACTTATCCACTAAAATTATTAAAATTGTTAGACCTGACATATATGATAATATAAATCGTATGTGCTATTTTGAAGAACTTGTAAAGAACTCTCAAAAATGTTTAATAAGTGTGAAAGAGTTCTCAAAAATACAAGTTCCTCCTATTAGGCATGAGACACTTTCTATTTGTATGGAAGCTAGGTTAAAGCTAATACATAATGCAATAAAAGATGTTGATACGAGAAATTATGAAAAATATGAAGAGGATTTTAGAAGAAGTACAAATATAGATAGAGAAATAGTAATTACAGAACTTCTTACAGCAGCATATCTTGAGTGTACTAGTATAAGGAAAATGTCTAAAAAAGAAAGGACAAACGTTTACATTTTTGTATTTATGCAGCCATTATTTAATTCAAAGATTGACTTAACTTTTACTCAAGGAGAATCGGAGAGGTATATTGGAATTATCAAAAAATATCTTCAAGGGATTAATGCTGAAGCAATTATGGAATATAAATTTATTTAGCATTAGTGTAGGTTTTTAAATTTTGTTTTTTAGCGAAATAATGAAAAATGAATATTAACTGGATATTTTAATTGCCGAATCACATTAGCTGTGGAAATTTATGACATAGCTAGTTAATACAAAATTCTAGAGTCTATTGTTATAAATAAATTCAATTATGTTTGATACAATAAACCCCCATTAATACAATAAATTCACACATAATGGGCAATTGATAAAGGTGGAAAAGATAATGACAATTAACCTAAAAGATTTTCAAAAAGCATTAGCGAAGAACAAGGTCTATGATGCATGGCAGTATGTTGAGAGTTTAAATGAATTGCTTGAATATATGAATGCTTCATATGCTTTATTAAAAAAGGTATATGAGCACAGAGTTGTAAGTTTAAAAGCTCAAGAACAAATAATATTTGACAAATTTGTAGCAACTGGTAGTACTTCCATCAGTAGTTATGATTTAAACTGTACTAATTTGACTATTGCAGGACTGGAAATAGATGATAATCTTTATTTAAAGAAAACAACCATAGAATTCTTTCATTACGCAAGAATTAGCATAGATATTTTATTTCAAATAATAAATGCCGCTTTGTTTGGAGATCAAGGTCTTGATGATATGGATAGAGGACTTATTTCAAATGCGAATAAAGAATTAGGTAACTATCCCGTTTTTGCAGATTTAAAGAAGAAATTAGATGACAATAAAAATAATGACACTTTTAAATATCTGCAAGCATTTGATAACTATAATAAGCATATTAAAACTATTCTTATATCTATAAATAACAGTTTTCTTTTAGGTGAAACAAATGAATTTATCATTAAGGAATTTACTTATACAGATCGGAATGGAACATATTACTATCAAAATGCAGATGCATTTTTAAAAGTTAAAGAAGTATATGAGTATGTGTTGAGCATTATAGAAGATATTTTGACAGAAATTAAAAATCAATTGAGTAATTGTTTAGACAACAATTCTCGAATACAAAACATAAAATTTAAAGCACAATTAAAGCAAACTGAGAAAGGTCATATCGCAGATTATATTACATTTTTTGCTGAAGTTGAAAATGAGCTAAATGAATTACCACCTGAGATTAAAGTTTTGCCATTAATTATTAAGCCTAACGATGAAATTTATAGCTGCGATTTTCAATTTGATACGATATTTATTAAATTAAAATCAGGAGATGAATCTTCAATTATTGGATGTGCAAAAAGAAAAAGTAGTGCATGTACGAATGAGCTATATAAAACATTTGTTGTTTCACCTTGCAGTCAAGAAGGATACATGAAATACTTATCTTTTTTTAAAGATAAGTATAAAGAAAGTATACAAATAAATCCCTATGCTATGGAAGGTACAATGATATTTTATAAAGACAAATAACGGCGACTTTTATCGATATTAAACTTCTAGTTATCCATACAATTGTAGATATGCGATGTTGTGTAATGAGAAGACTAATGAGCGTATTAGAGCAGGTTAAAAAATCTATTAAGGAATTATAAAGAAAATAACTAGTTCGATTTATATTTGATTTTCAACGAAGGAGAATTAATTCATGCAAGCTATAGAAATAAAAATTGACAAATGGAAAAAGCGATTGCTAGACCTAGGCAAACGAAATAGATTAATAAACTTTAAAGAAACTAAAAGATCGAATATTGTTATTACATCGCCAAACTATGATGTTTTATATAAAAAGTTGGTTCAAGATGAACAAGTGCTTCGCTTTCCGTTTCCCAAAAAACAACCTTTGATGAAGACGGTGAGGAGCAAAATATCGCCATACAAAGAGGCGATATTGAAACTAATAAAACTCTGAATGAACAACAAAAAACTTTAAAGGTACTGAGAGGTCGTTCTAAAACATCTATTGAAGAGCAAGGAATTAATTCACTCTACTTAACATTTGGAATAATTCGCTGGAAAGAAAATGATGCCTCCGATGTCATAATATCATCTCCAATTATCCTTGTTCCAGTGACCATATATATTGAATCTATTACAGAACCTTATATTTTAAAATTACACGAGGATGAAATTGTCGTAAATCCAAGCTTAGCGTTTAAATTTGAGAATGACTTTGGGATTACTTTTCCTGACTTTGACGGTTCAGAGGATGATATAACAACCTATCTGACAGAAATTAAGAAAATAGGCCAAAAGAACAACTGGGAGATTTCATCAGAAGTTAATCTGACATTATTATCATTTTTAAAAATAAATATGTATAAGGATCTCGAAAACAACAAAGATAAAATTGTATCAAACCCTATTAGTAAGTCTCTTTTTGGTGATAAAAGCGAAATCCCAATGATCCCCGATGAGTTAAATAATTTCGACCATGACAAAAATACTAGACCTATTGACACATATCAAGTTGTTGATGCTGACTCTAGCCAACAGGACGCTATCTTACTATCTAAAAAAGGGGTGAGCTTTGTTTTACAAGGCCCCCCAGGAACTGGCAAAAGTCAAACAATTACTAATATTATTGCGGAAGCTATTTCTGATGGTAAAAAAGTATTGTTTGTCTCGGAAAAGATGGCTGCGCTGGAAGTTGTAAAAAAACGTTTAAAAGGGGCTGGACTTGATGACTTTTGCCTTACTCTACATAGTTATAAAGCAAATAAGAAAGAAATTCTGAATCAGCTTGCAAAAACTTTAAATGTCAAAAGAATCAGTTTGAGAGAAGATGCTATATATAAGTTATCTGTTTTAGAGGAAAAAAGAAAGCTCCTTAACGAATACCAAGCTCAGTTGCATGAAAAATGTGCTCCCCTGAATATTTCTATATATGAGGCTTATGGACGTCTTGCAAAACTATACACCACGCAAGATATCATTTTTGAAATAAAAAACATAGAGTGCACTGATATTGAGTTGCTTAATAAGTATAAGTACTTGCTGAGTGAGCTTTCTAAGACAATTGGGAAAATGAGTACAGATTATATTGAAAATCCTTGGTATGGCTGTAATGTGCATGTGGTAACATATGAACTTAGACATGATATAGAAGTTAATTTAAATAAACTATCGACTAAACTTTACGATTTTATTCAAACGTTTGAGAGTGTTATTGAAAAAACTGGAGCAGATATTACTCCTACAATAAAGAATATAGCCCCCTTAATTAGCTTGCTTGATTTTTCATCAAAATCTCCTACCTTTCCGCTAAAATGGCTTTCTGAAGATATAACTTCTTTAGTATCTGTTGCACGGGGGTATTTAAAGCTATTTGATGAGTACAAGGAAAATAGAGCAAATCTTCTTGAACGCTATTCTGAAAACATTCTAAAACTGAATGCTAATGATATAATTTCTACCATTCAGTCACAAATGACTGATGTTAAAATATATTTGGACAATACAACTTTTGAAAGTGATAAAGAAATAGTTTTAAAAGCTGATTATATATTAAATGAATGTAAAGATTTAAAAACTTTCCTTCAAAATATATCTGACCAGAGCAAAGCAATATCATCAATTATAGACGTTGAGCATCATAATTCGTTTAAGTCTATACTCGAAATTGATAAGTTAATCGAACTTGTTCTAAAAAATCCTAAACCAATAGAGAATTGGTTTAACTGTGATGACAATCAACATATTTTTGACTTTTTAGAAGTTGCCAAGAATGAACAACACATTTTAAATGATAACTCTAAAAAAATAATGGTAAATTATATACAAGATGTTTTATGTATTGATTCTAATGCATTTTTTGAAAGATTTATGAGCTCATACTCTAATATACTTAAGGTAATTAGTCAATACAACAACTTACCAAATACTCTAGGTGTTACTGAATCAATAGTTACATCATTCGTTCTTAACCAAGTAGAGCTTATTAAATCATTTTATCTTGTGGTTACAAAAGCATTTGAAGGCTCAAATCAATTAAAAGAAGGATTAGGAATCAAATCATCCGGAACATTAGCAGGTTTGATATCGTTAGGTGAAGTTCTGTCTGCCGTAATTCAAAATCCAAAACCGACATCTGCATGGTTCGATGAAAGTAAAGACAATGCTATTGATAAAATAATTTCAGAGATTAAAAATACTCATGAAGAAATGGCCAAAGAAACTTATGAGTTATTTACTAAATATGATAAAAACATTTTGAATATTGACTATAAAAGTATACTGATTAGATTTAGAACCGATTATAATAGCTTCTCAAAATATTTAAAACCTAGTTATTACTCTAGTCAGAAATCAATAAAACGCTATAGCAAACAGCCTAATATTAAATTGTCAGATCATGATATACTGGCTTGCTTAATAAAATATCAAACATAAAGGAAAAAGAACAATGGCTACTAGATAATAAGCATCTCGCAACTGAAGTGCTCATGCTTATATACAGAAAACTATACAAACTGGGATATAGTTGAAAAGTGTAAACAAATTTCAAGGTTATTAAGGATTATTTCGGGGTAAGTAAAATACCTGAACAATTTAAAAAATTATTGATAGACTCCGACATTGAACAATTAATAAACCCGCATTCAATCATCACCAAAATTGTAGAATGTAATATATCGGGTTTCATTGAAGGCGCTTATGGAGCTATTTTAAATAAAAGCCCAATTTCAGAATTGCTAAATGAAATGCAAAACACGATAAGTGCTTCAATCGAAGTCAAAAATGATATTGAAATGATAGCTTCTTATGCCATAAATAATAATGACATAGAAAAAATTTCAATAAGTAGTATTCTGGAAACTTCTCACATCTATAAAAGAGGTAAGTATAAGGCGAAAATGGTATAATGATAATCATGCAAACTTATTGAAAAATTTTGGTAAGCATGACAAGGTCGTAGGATACAGACTGGCATGAAGTCGAGAGGCAGATTTATTCTATACGGAACAAATTAAGGAGTATTTTGGTAAAAGTCAGTTCCCTAAAAAGCTTGTAGACTATCTTGTTACATCCGAACAGGATCAAGAGAGTTTTATTTTCTTTAAAACCCTTATTGAATACTAAAGAAGAAGTTATTTCACGTTTAAATAGACTCCTAAATTTTGAGGACGTCAAAATTATAGATTTTAATAAGATTATTTCTATCCTTTCAATTGTAGAAAATGGAGTTAATATTTCTTACAGTAAATATATTGACTTTTCGACTTGTGCAAAGAACACAGCCCAATATGAAAAAGTAATGTCAGATATTGTCCTGCTTAGAAGTATTCAAGAAACTGAGAAAACAATAGGAAGCCACTCTCCTGAACTGCAATCAAAGTTTGAGTTTATGTTTGAGGGGCTTAATACTTGTTGGGATAAAACCCTATTGGCGCTAGACTATACCAATAAGTTTAAAGATTTAAATAATCAGTACTCATTTGCAGCGGAATTTACTGTTGAAGTTAGTAAAAATAGTAACAGTGAATGTCTAGCTAGGTATTATGAGAAATTAATAAAGCAGGAATCTGATATAAAAATTGAATTTGACTGGTTTGTATGTTTATTTGATACTGGCAAAGATTTTTATGATACAAGTGTTTATACGCTGCTAGATAAAGTTAAAGAATGTAATAGTAATCTGTCATTATTGGAAGAATGGATTGATTTCAGAAGTATTAGACAACAATGTAAAGAAATTGGTATGTCTGAATTTGTGGACAAGGTTGAGTTAGTAATCATGCAACCAGACATAATTGTTGATACATTTTTTAAGCGTTTTTATAGATTGTGGCTTGATATATTTGTGCAAAGTCACCCTGCTGTTAATAATTTTAGAAGCCGGTTCGCACCATTCAATAATTGACGAGTTTAACAATCTTGACAAGTCTCAGCTTGATATTGCCAGACTAAGAATCTTAGAAAGATTGATAGCAAGATTGCCAAATACCAATATTGCTACATCGTCCGTTGATGAGGTTGGAATCTTGAAGCGTGAGCTCTCAAAACAACGAAAAATAATGCCACTCAGGAGGCTATTCAATACAATCCCTAATTTGCTAACGGCTCTAAAGCCATGTCTTATGATGTCTCCCCTTTCTGTTAGTCTATTCTTGCAAGCAGATGGATATTGCTTTGATACAGTTATATTTGATGAAGCCTACAAGTGTGTACTGAAGATGCCATCGGCGCCATAATGAGGGTAAGCAAGTAATTATTGCAGGTGATAGTAATCAATTGCCCCCTACAAGTTTTTTTGCCACCTCTCTTGCTGACGGTGACTTTGATAGTGAAGACGATGAAGAATTCGATGATACAGGGGCATTTGATTCAATACTTGAAGAGGCTGTTAACGCAATTCCAGAGAGAACTCTTAAGTGGCATTACAGGAGTAGACATGAACATTTAATAGCTTTCTCAATGCGAAAAATATAATCACCAAGCTGAATAACATTTCCATCGAACATGGACAAAATAAATGATAATGGTGTTGAATATATTTTTGTCGAAGATGGTGTTTATGATCGAGGAGGAAAAAAACATAACGAAAAAGAAACAAAACGTGTAGCGGAAGCTGTCTTAGAACATATAAGAATATACCCAAGTCGTTTATTAGGAGTAGAAACTTTTAGTGAGGCCCAACAACAAGCTGTACATAGTGCTATAAAGGAATTGTGGTTCAAAACAGTAAATATGAACAGTTCTTTCCGAAGATGCCGAAGATGCTTTTTTTGATTAAAAATCTCTCAAAATTTTCAGGGAGATGAAAAAGATACGATAATTTTCAGCATTGGTTACGCAAAAGATCAAAACGGTGCGCTGCACACGAAGTTTACTTAGTCGCAACGGCGGTCAAAGAAGATTAAACGTTGCTATTACCCGTGCAAAATATAATGTGAAATTAGTAGGCTCAATTCACCCAACAGATATTAAGCTTGAAAATCATCAAGGAGTTAAAATGCTTCGCCAGTACATTGAGTATGCAATAAACGGTACGGCGGTTTTACAAACGAACTACAGTTTACAAATAGTATTAATCTGGCATCACCTTTCGAAGAATCAGTTTATGATTTTCTTATAAAAAACGGATTTAATGTAACTACCCAAGTTGGATGTTCTGGGTATAGAATTGACATGGCAGTTAAACACCCCATCCTTAATGGCATATTTGTTCTTGGCATTGAGTGTGATGGAGCGACATACCATAGTGCAAGGACGCGAGAGAGCGAGATAGACTTCGTCAAACAGTTCTTGAAGATATTGGATGGACTATATATAGAATATGGTCAACAGATTGGATTAGAAAGATCTAGAAATACAGAGGGTAAAAAGTTACTTGAAACTTTAAATATGGCTATTGCCAATTATAAAATGGATAATTTGAGCACAGGAAATAAAAATCGTGATGAAGTACCTTACATTGATAAAGACTCTTCAAACCAAATTTATGTTACAACAGAAACCGTTAAATCGAGTTGCTGTAGTGAGAATAATCCCTACGAATTTGATTATTATAATGAATCGGATGTATATAAAATTGATAAAACTCATGATGATACACAGTATCTTGCGAATGTAGTTAATTATGTGGTTGAGAAAGAATGTCCTATACATTTTGAATTACTGTGTAAGAGAGTAGCTCCTATATTTGGAAATCAAAAAGCAACAAATAAAGTGCGTAGTTCAGTTGAATATGTACTAAATAAAAACCTTACAAATGTTGTAATAACGAAAGAAGATTTCTGTTGGCACAAAAATGTATCTGGAATAAAAGTCAAAATACCGTCCCAAGATGGTGAAGGTAGAGCTATCAATTATATTTGTATTAGAGTTAGCTGAAGCTATGTTTATTATAGCTGGAAAGAGTTTCGGAATAACAAGAAATGATTTATACGTTGTTACAGCCCGTACGTTTGGATTTAACAGAACTGGCGGAAACATTCTACAAGCTATGGAGAGAGCATGTTCGTATTTAATCGAAAATGGAATAGTTAAAGAAGTTGATGGGAAAATAGTTTGGTAATCAACTTTTCCAAGCATTATAATTTTGAAAAACTTCCAATTTGGCTAATATGCTGTACAGTAGAATCCTAAAATGTGACCTTGCAAATATAGATGATAATGAGTTAATCTAACTTTTAAATAAGGGAGCGTATAATATGGTAAGTACTCAAAAGTTAAAAGAACTTAAAAGTCAAATAAAGGCTTCTGTGAGAAGAAACTCTGATCGTGGTTTTCTTCCATATAGTGCATGTAATAGAGTGTGTTCTGAGATTTACTCCATCATGCAACAGGCAGAGGATTATGCTAAGAAGCGGAATACCAACAAGCCTTTGATATTTTTATAATGGTGATTGTTGAAACAGTTCGATTGGTTTCTCATGCGGACGATTCTTCTGGTGCTGCTGGATATATAATTTATGGTTGTCTTTCTTAAATTAACAAACTATGTAAAACTGTTTCAGAATCAGACACCAAATAAACTATTTTGAAGTACTTATAAAAACATCAAAAAATAAAGTTTTTGACGGATGGGACAATTGGGTCTATTCTCTTCTTCAATCAGCAGTGTATCATATTAAAAATGAAGAGCAGGCCTATAAAATATATGATAATTTCCCTGCACTGGGTAAAAGATATGAGTTGAATAAAGATCCTGCTAAAATGCTTATTATCCTTTCTATCAAAGAGCGAATTAATGGTAAAGAAATTGCTAATAAATATCTAATGGATAATCTTGATGTGCCCGGAATTCAGGAAAATTTCAGTTCAACAAAAGAATTTGAAAAACAAACAGTACTCTTTTGCAGAAAGTCTATGCAAAAGATGCATTAGAAATGATATCGGAACAATTTATCATAAAGCAAGTGAATGGGCTTATTTTTTAGAGGAAATTTATAAAATAACAGGTGAAGAAGATTCTCATAATTTCAATAGTTAGATTAATTCTTATCAAAGGTGATATTAAATATTTCGAGAAGTTAAAGAACATTTATTTGCAGAAGGGTTTATGGGGAGAGCAACGTAACCCATTATGGCAGGAGTTGAGTGAGAAGATTGGAGTTCAATATTACTGTACGCTTTTATCTCAAGAAAATGAACTGGACTTATTGATGAATGAGGTCAAGAAAAGAAATTACTATATTTCTAATTATGGAAAGCAATTAGCAGAAAAATATAAGGATGAAGTTTGCGAAGTATATGAAGAACATATTCTTTCAGAGGCTAAGCAAGCAACAGATAGAGGTAAATATAAAAAAGTATGCCGTATTATTGAAAATTATATAGAATCATGTGGAAAAATCAAAGCACTCGATCTTATGGAGAAATTAATTAAAATGTACCCGCGTCGTCCTGCCATGTTGGATGAGCTTGTAGGTTTAAAAAAGAAGACAGATAAGTAGAATGATTTAGGGGCAAATAACAATGATATTTGAGTACATATGGAGGAATTCATGGAGAATAAATTGATTGAAAATAAAATTGTGTTATATATTACTGAAGAAGGTAAAATTTGTATAAGTGTAATG
>CAVYEU010000079.1:0-22046 GCA_963767415.1 uncultured Eubacteriales bacterium | reverse complement strand
TCAAAGGATGAGCAAAAGCGGCGTTTTCTGGATCGACTCAACATCCCCGCCAAGCATTGGAAGTTTTCCGAAAGCGACCTGCCGGAGCGGGCCTATTGGGACGAGTACATGGAGGCCTACGAGCAAGCCCTGGAAGCTACTTCCACCGAATGGGCCCCCTGGTACGTCATCCCTGCCAATCACAAGTGGGCCTCGCGCACCCTGGTGGCGGATATCTTGACCGGCACCATCCAGTCCTTAGGACTTAAATTTCCAGAAATGACCGCCGAACGAAAGAAGCGCCTGGAGTTGGCCAGGATCCAGTTGGAGAACGAGGCCCTGGAAGTGGAAGGCACCCTGTCGGCTTGAAGTATTAATTAGGGATACCCGGCATGGAATCCTTGGGACATCGCCTTCCCCGGGCTCACTTAGTTAAATAATATTTCTCTGAGGCTAACAAGTTCATTCTCAAGGATAAGCCTGCTTATCCCTTCTCCTTCGCTTCCGACAACTAAGGCTATAGGTCCTTTTAAATCACTACTTAAGAATGTTTTACCAGAGCTAGAATCTGTTCCGATAACCCAAACATTATTTTTCTTTAAATAATCAATTGTTTGTGCTATATTTGTAACTCTTGCAACAGGTACATATTCAACAGCACCAGCTGATGCTTTTGATACAGCTGCGTTTAATAAAGCAGATCTTCTTTTCGGTATCACGACGCCATGGGCGCCAACTGCATCGGCTGTCCTTAGTATTGAACCTAAATTATAAACGTCTGTTATACAATCCAGTATTATTAAGAATAAGGGCTCTTGTTTTTCTGAAGCGATATTTAAAATATCGTCAAGTTCTACATAGTCTTTTGTAGCAACGTATGCGATTATTCCTTGATGTGCATGGGTTGACGATATTTTGTCTAAATTTATTTTATCTGTTTCCTGAATTACTATCCCTTTGCTTTTTGCTATGGCAATAATTTTATTGATTGATCCCTCTTTCGAACCTCGAGCTACTAAGATTTTATTTAAGGTTCTATTTGATTTTAGTGCTTCCATTACAGAGTTCCTTCCCTCTAAAAAGTCATTTTCAGTATTAACCTCTATTCTTACACTGTTTCTATTTGTAATCTCGTTGTTAAAGTGTGCCATGTTTGTTTTCCTCTTTCTCTTCCTTTGTCCCAATTTTTAGTATTTCTAGAAGTCTATCTAAATCAACTTTTAAATATAGGTAGCCGATCAAAGCTTCAAATCCGGTTGCATACTTATATTCAATAATGCTCGCATTTTTTGGAATTGTACCAGATTTAGCATTTCGTCCTCTGATTACAATTTCTTTTTCTTCTATTGTTAAAGAATTCATTATCTTGTGCAGTATTGTACACTGGGATGAAGCTTTAACAAAACTTGTTGCGTGTCTATGAAGCTTATGTACCGGCATATCAAACTTATCTATAAGCATTGTCCTGATGAAAACTTCGTACACTGCATCACCAATATATGCTAAAACTAACGGTGAAAGTTCTTTAATCCTCGATTCTTTAATTTCAAACTGATTTAAAACTAAGCCTAAAAAATTATTTTCCATTTATATAGTTTCTCCAGCTAGATTTAAGTCTTAACAATACGTACTCCATTTGGTGTATCTTCAAGGACAATACCCATACTTTTTAATTTATCTCTTATTTCATCTGATTTTTTAAAATTCTTTTCTTTTCTTGCGGTTTGACGTTTTTCTAATAATTTTTCTATATCCATATCAATATTATTGTTTTGTTCTTTTTGGCAGATCCCAAGTAATCCTCCAAGCTCTTTAATAAGTGAATGACAAAAAATTAGTGTTTGCTTAGTATACTTTTGATTTTGTGAAATTTTTGCATTGATCTCTTTGACTATGTCGAATATCCTTGCTATAGCATCTGCTGTATTTAGATCATCATCCATGTTCTCAATAAACTTATTCTTTAGATCTGATAGAGTGTCTAAGAATTTGGAATCTTCATTATTTTCGTGCAGGTTTATATTCTTTTCGATTAAGTCTTCTAGGTTGCGAAGACAGTTGTATATCCTAGAGAGGGCATTTTTAGATTGTTCAAGGAGATCATCACTGAAATTAATGGGGTTTCTATAATGGGCAGAAAGCATAAAGAACCTAATTACTTCATACTCAAACTTTTGCACTATGTCCCTTACAGTAAAGAAGTTACCAAGAGATTTTGACATTTTTTCATTATTCACGTTTATAAATCCATTATGAAGCAAATAATGAGCAAATGGTAAGTCATTGGCAGCTTCGCTTTGAGCGATCTCATTTTCATGGTGTGGAAAGATTAGATCTTGCCCTCCACAGTGTATGTCAATTGTCGAACCAAGATATTTGTTAATCATTGCTGAACACTCAATGTGCCAACCGGGACGACCTTTGCCCCAAGGGCTGTCCCAATACGGTTCTCCTTCTTTGCGTGATTTCCATAAAGCAAAGTCCATAGATCCCCGTTTTCGTGTATTAACCTCAATTCTTGTACCACTTTCTAAGTTCTCTAAAGATTGATGTGAAAGTTTACCGTAGTCTTTAAACTTTTGAGTTTCAAAATACACATCTCCATCTATTAAGTATGCAAATCCCTTAGCCTTAAGTATTTTGATTATTTTAATAATATCTTCGATACATTCGGTTGCTCTAGGATGATATGTAGCTTCCCGGATCATAAGACCTTTTGCATCAACGTAATATTCATTTATAAAAAAATCAGCGATTTCCGCTACTGTTTTATTCTCTTGATTTGCTTTTTTAATCATTTTATCATCAATATCAGTAAAGTTCTGTACATAAATAACTTTATACCCTTTATATTCAAGATACCTACGTAGAATATCAAAGATTATAAAAGGTCTAGCATTTCCAATGTGAAAGTAATTATATACTGTTGGTCCACAAGAGTAGATCTTTACTTCATCTTTATTAATTGGAACAAATTCTTCTTTTGACCTTGTTAAAGTATTGTATAATTTCATTGTTTCCTCCTCAAGCTATCTTCTTTATTAAATAACATTTTTTCAAGAACTTCAATCCGCAAAATTAATTTGCAAAATTCTTGAGCAACCGGGTCTGGTATATGTATTTGATCTAGGTCTATTGATGGAGCAATTTTGATTTTCCCTTTTTTAACTGCTCGTCCGGGGACTCCTACAACCGTTGTATTTTCTTCTACTTTCTCAAGAACAACAGCATTTGCTCCAATTCTTGAGTTGTCTCCAACTGTAAAAGGACCTAATATTTTCGCTCCAGCACTGATTAATACATTGTTTCCTATAGTGGGATGCCTTTTACCTTTATCTTTTCCTGTTCCCCCTAAGGTAACGCCATGGTAAATAGTACAGTTATCACCGATCTCGGCAGTTTCTCCGATAACCAAACCTGTACCATGATCAATAAATAATCCTATACCAATTTTAGCTCCAGGGTGAATCTCTATACCGGTTAAAAATTTAGTAAATTGAGATATCATTCGTGCTATAAAAAAGATATTTTTGACATAAAGAGAATGAGCTATTCTGTAAGAGATAAGTGCATGAAATCCAGGGTATAAAAATATAACCTCAGTCAGGCTTTTGGCAGCCGGATCTCTTGAATAAATTGTCTTTGCATCTAATAAAATGTCTTTAAACAAAGCAGTCTCTCCTTAAAAATATTTTATTCAGTAAGTATAATAACATTTATTAATATAAATATACTATTGTTAGTTAATCAATATTAAACAAAACTTAAATAAATATACTGCACGCTTGTCACAAAATAACATTTTGGTCTACCTGGATAATATATTCTAAGATTCAGTAAAATTCAACTTAATAAAGAATATTATTAATGACCGTTAGTGCATGTTAATACTTGCCTCATTAAGAAAATTATTACCTTAGCAATTATAAAAAAGAAATTTGACTAAACTGCATAGAAATATTACCATATATACTCAGTATATTCTTTAATATACTCTCTTAAATAATGTATTTTTAATATGAGGCTTATAGAGTGTTACTATTTATATGGAAATAAAAAAAGAGGTCTAATATCTTCTTTGGAGGAGTAAAAATGAAGAATAATAAGCAAAGAGCAGCTTTTAGTTCTGTGATAGCAGCAGTATTTCTGACCCTGATAAAGATTATAGTAGGTATACTTATAGGAAGTCTAGGTATTCTGTCTGAGGCATTACACTCTGGATTGGATTTATGCGCTGCAGTCATCACACTGTTTGCAGTCAAATATTCAGACAAACCAGCAGACAGAGATCATCATTATGGACATGGCAAAATCGAGAGCTTCTCTGCTTTATTAGAAACAGTGTTATTATTTGTTACATGTGCTTGGATAATTCATGAAGCAGTCCAAAAACTATTTTTTGGCAAAAGTGTTGAGATAATCGGGAGTCAGTGGGGTATCCTGACAATGATAATTGCAATTGGGGTAGACCTAGGACGCGTCAAGGTATTAAAAGAGGTTTCTCATGAGCACAGAAGCCAAGCTCTAGAAGCGGATGCGATTCATTTTAGCAGTGATATTTGGAGTTCATCTGCTGTTATCGCAGGTTTGGTCTGTGTATGGGTGGGATCATATTTTAAAATTCCGTATCTTCAATATGCAGACCCAATTGCGGCATTAGGGGTTGCATTGTTAGTGATAAAAGTAAGTTTTAAATTAGGTAAAGAAACAATAGATGTATTACTCGATACTGCGCCTAAAGGAATGCAGGATAAGATCTTAAATGAAATTAAAAACATTAATGGTATTATAGATATAAACACTATCAGAATAAGACCATCAGGTGCAGAATATTTCATAAATATAAATATAGGCGTGGATAAAAACAAGAGTCACAATGAACTAAACACAATTGTTCACGAAATTAGGAATAAAATCGAAGCTGTAATTTCGAATAGCGATATATCTGTAAGTACATTTCCGGTAGATGTATTTGAAAATCAGGGAGATAAGATTTATAATGACGTAAGCAAAATTGTGGCTAGATTCCCTATATGCACAAATGTTCACAACATAAAGGTTTATGAGGTTCAAGGCAAGAAGAAAATTGCGGCACACATTGAATTGAAAGAAGATATAAGTCTAAAACAATCTCATGAACTGGAGCACAAGATTCAAAGTACGATTGAAGATGAATTAGTTGAAATTGATGAGGCATCAATTCATTTTCAGTGTTTTGAGAAAATTGATGAGGCAGAAGAGATTACAGAAACCAGGAAAGACATTATTGAGAATATTTTGGAATCGACTAATAAAATGTCTGAAAGTATAAATTGTCATGATATTAGGCTGTATACTAAAAATAATAAAATATCAACTTTTTTGCACTGTGAACTTAAGGAAGATTACTCAATTGATAACCTAGATAAGTTATCAAGAAAGATAACAAATCAATTAAAAGATAATATTGAATGTATAGATAGTGTTCATATACATTTTGAGCCTGTAGAGTAATTAATATAATAATGCGGTTGATGGGATTTGAACCCACACGGTCGCCCGCCACCCCCTCAAGATGGTGCGTCTGCCAGTTCCGCCACAACCGCAAGATCAATTTTATAATCTATATAAACCTGAATTTTTAAGTTTCTAACTTCGCCCATTATAGCAACCCTCACATACGATGTCAACACATATTTAGTATGAACTGATTGTACTTACAGAGCATTATATTGTATAATATAATTAATAAACGAAATGCTTAAGGAAGGTCTTTAAGCAGGGTATGAGAGCATATTTAAGGAGTTGATTGCTATGCACAAAAAAAATAATAAAACTTTTTGGGTTAGAATAATTATATTTTTGAGAAATTTTTTAGATTACCTTGTTAATTTTTTGAATAATTTATATAAATTATTCAAAAATAATAAGCCAATTCAAGATACTGTTACTAAAAAGAACGAGGAGCTTAAAAATTTTTTTGATGAAGTAATGAATAAGTTATTGCCTCTTGAATTAGGTGAACCAAAAGGTAAAAAGATATTTGAGAGGAAAAGCTTTATAAAATTGGTTAATCAGGTTGAAAATTATCCTACTGAAATAGGGCAACTTGAATATTCAGATACTAGGAATATAGGACTAAAACCGAATTTTAATCATCATAAGACCTATATATTAATACTAGATTTGCTTGATAAAATGGATTCAGTTTGTGTACCCGATTATTACGAAGACTTATTCACTTTAATTCTTAGTTCGTTGGAAACAAAAATGCAATTAGATTCGAAAAAGATCAGTAATTTATACATGAAAATAATTACAACGCAAACTAAGTCAAGTCTATCAAAATCCGAAATTAAAAAAGAAGAGGTTTTAGAAATAATTGAAAGTAGAAAAGAAGGTTTCGATAAAACTAAAAAGAGTTTATTTCCAAATGATGCTGGTATAGATCTTATAAATCGTCTTTTTCCAAATCATACTGACATAAATATGGAAGAATTATGCCAATATTTTATGAACCGCATTCTTGATATGTATTTAATGGTAACTCCACGAAAAAGTCTTGACGAGGTTTTTTTCGATACAGAAAGGGAAAAACTTGGAGTTTCGAAGACAACTTGGGAAGATTTGAGCCTAATTGTTAATAAATTTAAGAGAGAAGGTATAAATATTGAGTCTAGTGGCAGGTTTCCATTCTACAGGGCAATGGATGATACTGATGCTATAAGATTACTGAAATTATCTCGAAAGTATAATTGCTTTAAACTAAGTTTTGAAACTAAAAATATAAAATTAGATAAAACAAAGATGGTTTATAATAGAGATCACTCTACGCTTAGATAAATGTAGGTAATTGGGTGTTTTACAAAGATGCAAAAAAGATGATTTACGGGTTACAATGGAGAAGCTTATGACTCTTGTCCCACAAGTTCAATTAAGAGGATTTTGATAATCTTAGGTATGATTAGAGAATAAGTTAATACTTTAAAAAAATATTTACTTAAAAATGATTTGACTATATAATTAAACTAAAATAAAGGGTTTAATTTTATACTTAAAGAGGTGACTTTGGTCACCTAAATTTATTTAGGAGATGGTCAAGGTGCTAAATATATCAGATATAGAAAAGATACGAGAGTTTATAAACAAAGAATTTGATAGTGAAGATATAAGAAAGATTAGTAGTCTTTCATTCGAAGAGCGTGAAAATATGGCTTTGAAGGCGACTAAAGAGGGAAAAGATGAAGACGTGGCACTATTATTACTTGCACCATATGATGATCGATTAAATTATGGAGCAGCATTATTGTTAGCAGCTAGCATTGGTAATAAAGATTTATGCTACGAAATAGTGAAATTCGATGACAATGCCTATGCTTGTATTGAGGCTTTATTTGTAGCACATAAAAAAGGACACGAAGAGATATGCGAATATCTTTGTAAGTATTTGGTTATGAAAGGTAATGTTAGAAAAAGAGAAGAAATATTAGAAGTAACTGAAGGAAAGGAACTGATGCATCCCTTAATGTTTGACAAGACGGATGCTGATTTGAATGATGCATTAAAAACAGCAGTTCAAAAAGAAAGCATAGAAATTTGTGAATATTTAATACAACATGGAGCTGATGATTTAAATGGAGCGCTATTAATTACAGCCCAAATAGGAAATATAGAAATTTTTAAATATTTAATAAAAAAAGGAGCTAATGATTTTGATACAGCTTTATTTTATGCAACCGACTCAGGTAAGGAGGAGGTATGTAAATATTTGATAGAAGTCAAAAATAATATTATTAATAGAAAATCTATTTGAAAAATGTTGGTACAAGCGATATAATTATTTCATATGAAATCAATTGAAAACGATCGGTTTTTAAAAAATATGCATAAAGGAGGCGACTGAAATGACAATTTCTTTGCAAAAAGGGCAGAAGGTGGATCTAACAAAAGGTAATCCTCAATTAAAAAAAATCATAGTTGGTCTTGGGTGGGATGTGAACTTATATGATGGAGGATATGATTTTGATTTGGATGCAGCTGCTTTTATGTTAGACCAGAGTGGAAAAGTTACTGATGATTCGGATTTTATTTTCTACAACAATTTAAAAAGTCAATGCGGAAGCGTACAGCATATGGGGGACAATTTAACAGGTGCAGGTGATGGTGACGATGAACAAATAGTTGTAGATCTTGATAAAGTTCCACAAAAAGTACAAAAAATTGATTTTACAGTAACTATTTTTGATGCGGAAGTAAGGAAGCAGAACTTTGGAATGGTTTCAAATGCATATGTAAGAATTATTGATTCTGTTAGTAATAAAGAAATTCTTCGTTATGATCTAGGTGAGGAGTTTTCGGTAGAAACAGCTTTAATTGTCGCTGAGATATATAGGTATGAAAATGAATGGAAATTTTCGGCTATTGGTAGTGGGTTTAAAGGGGGTTTATATTCTATTTGTAAAAACTTCAACGTGAATGTTTAAATCTTAATTCCTACTAAAGGAGTGATTAAAGTGACTGTTAATCTTCAAAAAGGGCAAAAAGTAGATCTTACAAAAAGTGGCTCTGGACTTAATAATATTCTTATTGGATTAGGATGGGATCCTGTAAAAAAAAGTGGTAGAGGAATATTAAGTAGTTTATTTGGAATCGGAAACGGACCTGCATTTGATGTTGATGCGTCTGTTATTATGTTAAATGAACAAAGTAAATTAGCGAAAAAAGATAATGTAGTTTATTATGGAAATCTGAAAGATCCTTCAGGAAGTGTTATGCATATGGGAGATAATTTAACCGGAGAAGGAGAAGGTGACGACGAACAGATAAAAATTGATTTAAATAGAGTTCCAAATGATATACATCACCTTATTTTTGTTGTTAATATATATGATTGTAAATCAAAAAAACAAGATTTTGGATCGATTGAAAATGCTTATATTCGTGTTGCAAATGGAACAAGTGGGCAAGAACTTATGAAGTTTGATTTAACAGAGAATTATGCAGGGAAAACAGCTTTGATTGCTGGAGAAGTTTATAGATATAGCAATGAGTGGAAATTTGCTGCGATCGGTGAAGGTACAAATGACGGATCATTATCAGAAATGGTCAGAAAATATATGTAGTAAATGTAGTTCCTATTAAGGAGGTTTTAATTTGGAGTACTATCAAAAAGATAGAGTTAATGTATTAAAAGAGTTAGAAAGTGATTTAGATAAGGGGCTTTCTCAATCTGAGGCAAGCAGTAGATTTTCTAAGTATGGGAAGAATATGTTCACACCTCCTGAAAAAGAAAGTATTTTTAATAAAATATTTGACAATTTGAAAGAGCCATTAATTATCATATTAATGATTTCAGGTGTTATTTCGATTGCAATGGGTCATATTCCTGATGGAATAGGCATATTTGTGGCAGTTCTAATAGCAACAACAATAGCTGTAGTTCAGGAAGGTCGCTCTGATAAGTCTTTTGAGGCCTTGTCAAGACAGAGTGAAAACATTAATGTAAGGGTCGTAAGAGATGGAGAAACTATTTATATTTTAAAGAGTTTTATTACTATTGGGGATATTGTACACCTTGAAATAGGTGATAAAGTTCCTGCAGATGGAAGGCTTCTGCATACGCTTCAGCTAAATATTGACGAATCTATGCTAACAGGAGAGGCTGAAGCGGTTAACAAAAACACTCAAACAATCGCAAAAGAAAATATTCCTTTGGCTGAACGTAAGAATATGGTGTATTCTGGTACGTTAGTTGTTGAAGGTAGAGGTATAATGATAGTTACGTCGATTGGTGATAACACAGAGGTAGGAAAAATTGCAAAAGAATTAAAAAAGGAAGAGGATCTAGAAACACCATTGCAACAAAAACTAACTGACCTTGGAAAGAAAATATCTGTTGTAGGATCAATTGCAGCAGGGCTTATATTCTTATTGGAAGTATTCTTTATGTTTAGAAAAGGTAATATAAGTTTCGAAGGTGTAAAAAACGCATTTGTTGTATCTGTTGCTCTTATTGTGGCGGCAGTACCAGAAGGATTGCCGACAATGGTCGCATTAACATTAGCGTTTAATATGACAAAGATGGCACGTAATAATGCACTTGTGAGGAAAATGATTGCCTGTGAGACTATCGGATCTGTTAATGTTATTTGTTCTGATAAAACAGGAACATTGACTCAGAATCGTATGACAGTAGTTGATTTATGGGCTGATGGTAGGAACTTAAAGGTCGATAAAAATACTTCTGATGAAATGATTAAAAACATGTGTTTAAATTCTACAGCTGATGTTCATAAATCAGGGAACGATTTTGAGTTTATTGGTAATCCAACCGAGTGTGCACTTCTAGTAAGTGTTATTAAAAATGGATTATATTACAATAAAATCAGAAACGAGGTTAATGATATTGTAGCAGAATATCATTTTACATCCAGCAGAAAAATGATGTCTACTGCTGTGCAGCATGAGAAAGATGGAGAATACAGGCTATATACAAAAGGATCTCCAGAAAAAGTTTTGAGCATCTGTGACAGGGTATTACTTGATGGCAAAATTGTTTCACTTACAAAAGAAATTGTATCTGAAATTGAATCACAAATTAAGGAACTACAGGAGCAAGCAAAGAGAATTATAGGGTTTGCATATAATGATTTTCCAACTGAACTGAATTGGGAAAGAGAAATAGAAGTTGAAAGAAACTTAATATTTATTGGTTTTGTTGGAATTCAGGATCCTCTAAGAGAGGATGTTAAAGAAGCTATAGATCATTGCCGTGGTGCTGGAATATCTGTAAAGATGTTAACCGGAGATAATATAAATACTGCAAGAGCAATAGCGACCCAACTTGGAATAATTGAAAAAGATTCGCTTGTTTTAGAAATAACAGAAATTGAAAAAATGACAGATGAAGAGCTTACAAAGATTTTAGACAGGCTTGTTGTTTTAGCTAGATCAACCCCAGCTACAAAAATGAGGATTGTAAAGCTTTTGAAGGATAAGAACAACTCTGTTGTTGTAACTGGAGATGGAATAAATGATGCTCCAGCACTAAAGAGCGCCGATGTGGGCATTGCTATGGGGATAGCCGGGACTGAAGTTTCTAAAGAGGCTTCAGATATTGTCTTATTAGATGATTCATTTTCTACTATTGTAAAAGCTGTTAAGTGGGGAAGAGGAATTTATGAGAACTTTCAAAGATTTATTCAATTTCAATTGACAGTTAACGTTGTAGCGTTTGTCACAGCATTTTTTGCAGAAATATTTGGGCTAGGGTTACCTTTTACGACGCTACAGTTATTGTGGGTAAACATTATAATGGATGGGCCTCCAGCATTGTCGTTAGGGTTAGAACCGCCAAGAGAGCACTTGCTCATGAAAAAACCAATTGTCAGAAATGCTTCAATTGTCACAAAAGAGATGTTATTTAAGATTATTTCAAATGGCTTATTTATTGTTTTGGCGTTGTTATTCTTAATGAAGACTAATATTCTAGGGGGCACATCAGAGCAACATACAACAATTGTTTTTACAACATTTGTTATGTTCCAATTATGGAATGCATTTAACTGTAGAGAATTTGGTACAACAAGTATATTTAGGCATATCCATAAGAACAGGGCAATGATTGGAATTATTTTAATCACATTCTTTATTCAGATTCTTGTAACTCAGTTTGGAGGCTCTGTATTTAAAACTACATGGTTAGAGCTTAATCTATGGATAAAGATTATTGCATATTCATTTAGCGTTATCGTATTTAATGAAATAATAAAGGCATGCATGTTTGTTTATAGATCTGTATTACTAAAAAATAACAATTCTAGAAATTCTACTTAGGAACAACTAAATAATAAAAACCGATTTTTGTGTTCACAATTTTAAAAAATTGCGAGCACAAAAATCGGTTTTATTATTTAGTTGTTTATAATTGTATAAGTTGAACTAAATAGTCCTGAATACTGCCCATAGCTATCTACTGTAATAGCGTTTAGTGTTGTGGTAGAGGTTAATTTGATAGAACTGCTATATAGAATACGGGTGCTGCTTGATAAAGGATTGGATCCATCAGTTGTATAATATATATGCCCTCCTGATGGTGCACCACTTAATTTAATTGGAGATATCTTATTAATTGAGCCATTTAAACTATATGTTCCTCCTACTGGACTAATGTTTGGCTCTACTGGAGGCTGTATTATTTTATAAGTTGCAGTGAATATTTTTGAATACTGACCGTAGCTATCTTGAGCAACAGTTTTTAGTGTTGTGGTAGAGGTTAATATGATAGGCCCGCTATACAGCGTGCGGGTGTTGCTTGATGAAGGATTAGACCCGTCAGTTGTGTAATATATATGCCCTCCTGTTGGTACACCGCTCAATGTGATTGGAGATATCTTATTAATTGAGCCATTTAAACTATATGTTCCTCCTGCAAGACTAATGTTTGGCTCAGCTGGAGGCTCTACTATCGTGTAAGTTGTGCTGGATACTCCCGAATACTGCCCATATTTATTTTCCTCAGCAGCTTTTAGTGTTGTGGTAGCAGACTTTATTAGGATAGGCGTACTTTTATATTGTTTTCTGGTAGTGCTCGATGTAGGATCAGATCCATCGGTTGTGTAATATATATTCCCATCTGTTGGTATACTGCTCAATGTAACTGAAACCGTTTGATTTGCACCATAATTTTCGGTTTCTGGACTAATGTTTGGTTCTGCTGGAGGCTGTGCCATTATATAAGTTACTGTAAGTAACGGTGAATAATATCCATTGCTATCTACTGCAATAGCATTTAGTGTTGTAGTAGATTTTATTGTGATAGGATTCGTATACAAACTACTGCTTTGTGTAGGAGTAGTCTTATTAGTTGTGTAATGTATAGAGACTTTTGTACTTGTATCGCTCAATGAAACTGAAATCGGTTGACTTAAAGGGTATACTCCTCCTGCCAGACTAGCACTTGGAATTGCTAGCGATGGACTTAATTTTATAGTTGAACTTATAGCGTTTGACTTAATTTTAATCGGGAAACTATTAGATGATATGTAAACATTGTTATTTGAATCTTTCATACAAAAACTCTCTAAAAATGTATTTGGATCAATTCCTGTTGAGCCTTTGATTGATAGATCCAGGTATTCTCCTGATTTTTTAGTATTTACAATATTAGACATATCCAGTGCAAATCCTCCTGTACACTCAGGGCATTTTGTTGTAACTGTAGAACCGTTGAAATCAAATGGTCCTCCATTTGATTTTAGTATACTAGGAGTCCAAGTTTTGCTTGACGAGATAAATTCAGCAGAAATATTATTTCTTTGAGCGGTATTAATACTAAACTTGCTTACAATTTGAGGAATATATGGCTGACTTTTTGCTGTAATAAACCATACACTATTTCCAGACCATGCTCCATTTTTTACGGCAGCATACGAAAACCATACAAAACCTTTATCTCCCCAATTTGTTCCCCATGAGTTTGCAACTTTAAATGCTCCATAGCTAATATGGCCATTAAGATCCTTAACTTTAATATTATCATCATATCCAACAACTGTCATAGCATGATCACAGCCAGTTGAGTAAGTACAGACATGAATACCTCCTTTAGTTGCGACAGAATCATCTGAAGGAGCTGAAGGGTTAGGAGATGAGATAACAGTATACTTTTCATCAGGGAAGCCTGGTAAATAGTCTGCATTAGTCCCAAAGGACATAATATATCCATTACACAACATTTGTTTTAATTTAGTAAAATTATTTGGATCTGAATTTAAATTATCGATTACACCCTCAGAGGCTATTTTATATTTAAGTGAATCTTCCCAGATATTTGGATCAGTAGCCCATTCACGGTATGCTATTCCATTGCTAACATCATTATAATTGCATCCCAAATATGGAAACTCTTTCAATGTTGCGCAGCCATAATCTTTCATAATATCAAAAGCATCTGTTATCCATGAACCATCATCATATCCACCATCTAGCAAATTATATGTCCAGGCTGGTGAGAATATTTTTGAGTTATCATTATTGATAGGAGTACCTCTTGCTAATGCTGTCATATATGTTAGTACATAATAAGTAGTTGAAAAGCAGCAGCATGAACCTTCATATCCTTGGTCACCTATACCAGGGAAATAAGGAGCAGTATCAGAATCTGTAGTGTTATCTAATTCATCTGGTAAATTAGCATCATTAGTTTCCTGTATAGTTTCTATATTATTGCTTTCTAAATCTGGTGATGTTGTTTCGCCTTGAGCACTTGAAGAATCTGTTATTGCAAATCCTACGATTTCTTCTCCAAATGAAGCAATATATTCGTTTGGTTCGGGAGGATTATTGGGATAACTATATTTTTGGGATCGTTTTTTGGAAATATTGTTCTTATATATGATACTTGGTTTAACTAGCCTTTTATTAGTTTCTTCTAGCTGATCTTCTGTAGGGACTTTAGCTCCTGTTTTATAAGCTGGAACATCAGAAATAAAATTATTAGAGCTATTAGAATCATTTTGTTCTGAGGTGTCTCCAAAAATTGTCGTCATAGGTACAAGAACTGATAATAATAACACAAATACGCTTACAAGAGTTACCGTTTTTTTTGCAAAAAAACGTTTAAACATGAAAATCCCTCCTAATTATTTTTTTGAATCTATCACATAGTTAATTTTTTAAAATAATTAACTATGTGATAGATTTTAGTAAAACACTAAAAAATAAGACCAGATGAATAGTTAAAGTATACTTTTAACACTCAGTCACGGGGTTCCAAGCCCCGTAGCGTTAACTATTTAGTATTATTTTGTGAAATCTGGTTTAATAAAAATTCTAAAGGATATCTATTTTTCAATTGTATAAGTTACAGTGAGTATAGGTGAATACTGCCCATAGCAATCTACAGCAACAGCATTTAGTGTTTTGGTAGAGGTTAGTGTGATAGATTTGCTATACAGAGTGCGAGTGCTACTTAAGTGAGGATCAGATCCGTCAGTTGTATAATATATATGCCCTCCTGATGGTGCACTGCTCAATGTAATTGGAGATATTTTATTAATTGAGCTATTTAAACTAAATGTTCCGCCTAATAGACTAATGTTTGGCTCTGCTGGAGGCTGTACTATTGTATAAGTTGCGCTGGATACAGGTGAATACTGCCCATAGCTATCTTTCGCAACAGCTTGTAGTGTTGTGGTTGCAGAACTTATTGAAATAGGTGTGCCGGTATATTGATTACTGGTACTGCTTGAGGTAGGATCAGATCCGTCAGTTGTGTAATATATATACCCTCCTTTTGGTACACCGCTCAATGTAACTAAAACTGTCTGATTTGCACCATAATTTTCGGTTCCTGGACTAATTTTTGGCTTTGCTGGAGGCTGTATTATTGTATAACTAGCAGTGAGTACAGGTGAATACTGCCCATAGCTATCCTCAGCAACAGCATTTAGTGTTGTGTTAGAGGTTATTATGATAGGTCCGCTATACAGCGTGCAGGTACTGCTTGATTTAGGATTAGATCTGTCAGTTGTATAATATATATTCCCTCCTGTTGGTATACCACTCAATATAACTGAAGATAGTTGATTTGCACCATATGTTCCGCCTGCTGAACTAATGTTTGGCTCTGCTGGAGGCTGTATTATTGTATAACTTGAAGTGAGTACAGGTGAAGACTGACCATATCTATCTACTGCAATAGCATTTAGTGTCGTGGTAGAGGTTAGTTTGATAGTTTTGCTATACAGAGTGCGGGTGCTGCTTGAGTTAGGATCAGATCCGTCAGCTGTATAATATATATGCCCTCCTGTTGGTATCCCACTCAATGTAATTGGAGATATTTTATTAATTGAGCCATTTAAACTATATGTTCCGTCTGCTAGACTAATGTTTGGTTCTGCTGGAGGCTGTACTATCGTATAAGTTGTGCTGGATACAGGTGAATACTGCTCATAGCTATCTTTTGCAACAGCTTGTAGTGTTGTGGTAGCAGAGCTTATTGAGATAGGTGTGCCGTTATATTGATTACTGCTACTGCTTGAATTAGGATCAGATCCATCAGTTGTATAATATATATACCCTCCTTTTGGTACACCGCTCAATGTAACTAAAACTGTTTGATTTGCGCCATAATTTTCGGTTCCTGAACTAATTTTTGGCTTTGCTGGAGGCTGTATTATTGTATAACTTGCAGTGAGCACAGGTGAATACTGCCCATAGATATCTTTCGCAACAGCATTTAGTGTTGTGGTAGAGGCTATTGTGATAGGTACGCTATACAGCGTGCAGGTACTGCTTGATTTAGGATTAGATCTGTCAGTTGTATAATATATATTCCCTCCTGTTGGTATACCGCTCAATGTGACTGAAGATAGCTGATTTGCACCATATGTTCCACCTGCTGAACTAATGTTTGGCTCTGCTGGAGGTTGTATTATTGTATAACTTGCAGTGAGTACAGGCGAAGACTGACCATATTTATCTACTGCAATAGCATTTAGTGTCGTGGTAGAGGTTAGTGTGATAGTTTTGCTATACAGTGTGCGGTTACTGCTTGAGTTAGGATCAGATCCGTCAGTTGTATAATATATATGCCCTCCTGTTGGTATACCGCTCAATGTAATTGGAGATATTTTATTAGTCGAGCCATTTAAACTATATGTTCCGCCTGCTAGACTAATATTTGGTTCTGCTGGAGGCTGTACTATCGTATAAGTTGCGCTGGATACAGTCGAATACTGCCCATAGATATCTTTCGCAGCAGCTTGTAGTGTTGTGTTAGCAGAGCTTATTGAAATATGTGTGCTGTTATATTGATTACTGGTACTGCTTGAGCTAGGATCAGATCCATCAGTCGTGTAATATATATGCCCTCCTTTTGGCACACCGCTCAATGTAACTAAAACTGTTTGATTTGCACCATAATTTTCGGTTCCTGGACTAATGTTTGGTTTTGCTGGAGGTTGTATTATCGTATAGCTTGCAGTGAGTACAGATGAATACTGCCCGTAGCTATCTTTCGCAACAGCATTTAGTGTTATGGTAGAGGTTATTGTGATAGGTCCGCTATACAGCGTGCAGGTACTGCTTGATTTAGGATTAGATCCGTCAGTTGTATAATATATATTCCCTCCTGTTGGTATACCGCCCAATGTAACTGAAGATAGTTGATTTGCACCATATGTTCCGTCTGCTGGACTAATGTTTGGCTCTGCTGGAGGTTGTATTATTATATAAGTTGCGCTTGATACAGGCGAATACAGCCCATAGCTATTTTCCGCAACAGCTTGTAGTGTTGTGGTAGCAGAGCTTATTGAGATAGGTGTGCTGGTATATTGCTTGCGGGTACTGCTTGAGCAAGGATTAGATCCGTCAGTTGTATAATATATATATCCTCCTGTTGGCACACCGCTCAATGTAACTGAAACTGTTTGATTTGCAGCATAATTTTCAGTTCCTGGACTAATGTTTGGTTCTGCTGGAGGCTGTACCATTGTATAACTTACAGTGAGTATAGCTGAAGACTTACCATAGCTATCCTGCGCAATAGCTTGTAGTGTTGTGGTAGAGCTTATTGTGATAGGCTTCGTATATAAGCTGCTGGTTGATGTAGGAGTAGTTCCATCAATTGTATAATATATATGAGCCCCTATACTTGTATCGTTTAATGAGACTGAAATCGGTTGACTTAAAGAGTATACTCCTTCTGCCAGACTAGCACTTGGAATTGGTGGCGTTAATTTTATAGTAGAACTTATAACATTTGAACTAATTTTAATCGGAAAATTACTATCAGATGAGGTGTAGAGGTTGTTATTACAATCTTCAGCAATAAAGCTGTCTAAAGTTGTGTTCACATCAACACCTGTTCCACCGTTAATGGATAGTGTTACGTATTCTTGTGGAGATTGAAGATTTACTATACCACTCAAATCTAATGTAAATCCTCCAGTACACTCGGTCGTAGTTCCATTAAACGCATATGCCCCACCATTAAAACTAAGTAAAGAAGGAGTCAAACTATTATTAGATGAGTTAACTTTAATGCTAACTTTATTCCTCAAAGAGGTAGCCATACTAAATTTAGCTACAGCTTGTGGAATATATGGTTGACTGTTTACGGAAAGATAATAGACGGAGTTGTTCCAAAATCCATTATTCTCTACTGTATTATACGAAAGCCATATAAAGCCACTATCTTCCCATTCATTTCCCCATGAATTAGCAATTTTAAATGCACCATATTTAGTATTGCCGTTAGCGTCAACAAATTTAATGTTATCATCATATCCAACAACCGTTATTTCATGATTAGGAATACTATTTCCATTGGTATAAGTACAAACATGAACACCTCCAGCCGTTGCAACAGTGTCATCCGAAGGAGCTGACGGATTGGCAGATGAAACAACAGTATAAATATTAGTATAGCCAGGTAAGGTATAACCATTTATAGCACCTGACAAAATGTGACCATTAGCCAGCATTTGTTTTAATTGAGTTAGTCCCGAATTTGTATTTAAACTTTCAATAACACCAAAAGAAGCTATTTTATACTTGAGTGCATCTTCCCAAATATTTGGATCAGTGGCCCATTGGCGATATGCTATTCCACTAATTTCAGCTCCAAAGTTGCAACCCATATACGGAAATTCGGCTAATGTTGCACATCCATTTTCCTGCAAAACGTTGAAAGCGGCTATTGGGGACGTGCCTGAATCTACTCCATTATTTACTAAGTTATATGTCCACGCTGGTGAAAATATGTTCGATTGATTATTATTAATAGGATATTCCATGCTCGAGCTGCTTCGTATGTACCTAAATAGTAACAAGTTGAGAAACATGCACATGAACCCTCATATCCCTGGTCACCTATAGAAGGAAAGTAACTAGCAGTTTCGGGATCTGTACTATTATCTGCATAAGGTGCTAAATCTGTAGAGCCAACGTTCTGCGAAGTTGTTATTCCTTGATATGTAGAACTACCATTCTGTGAGGCTGTTGTTCCTTGCGCAGTTAAAGAATCTGCAACTGTAGAGCCTACGATTTCTTTGCTAAATGGTGCAATGTATTCATTTGAGTCATTATTATTTTTCCTATGTTTTTTAAATCGTTTTTCTGACAGTACATTTTTATATATAATGCTTGGTTTGATCATTTTTTTATTAGCTTTATTTAATTCATTTCTAGGCGGCTAAAATCCAGACTTATACTTAGAAAAATCTTTTGTTGACTCCGAAGTGTTTCCAAAAACTGTTGTTATAGATACAAAAACTGATAATAAGAAAACAATGACGCTTACAAAAACCACCATTTTTCTGGTAAAAAAACATTTAAACATGAAAACCCCTCCAAATAATTATTTTTTTGAATAAGTCACTTAAGGCGTAAGTATTAAGAAGATCTCAAAATAAACGAATTGAATTGATTTGAATCAAATAGAAAATGAATTAACTTCTTTACTTCCCATAGCTTTTTTGAACAGTATACTTTTTCCGTCTTATTTATATTATATCAAAAGTAATATAGTTTATCAATACGGGATCTTTGACAGTAAAATTTTCCCAAATAATACCTTAAAACCTTGCCAAGCAAGGATTTTTTTATGTCAATAAAATATTACAAATATCCGAAAATATCATTGAAAATTAATCCCAAACAATGGCTATAATTAAATTAAGATGAATAAGGTTTAGAAGAAATATATTTTTATCTTTTTTGGTTTTTTTAATACAATTCAATTTTATCCTGAATATTTTTGCGAGGGAGGGGCAATTGATATGTACGAAAATCAGTCTCAAGAACATAAATTAAATGAAGAAGAAGCTAAGAACTTGGAAGATGCTATTAGTTTAATGTCTCAAGGAGAAAAGAATTGTTCTCTTATTGATGCAGCTAAAAAAGGACTTAAAAACAATGTTGAACTACTTATTCAAAGGTGCTAATGTTGAGGCTAAAGACAATAATAAAAGTACTGCTTTAATGTTCGCTGCTCAAAATGGACATAAAGATACTGCTGATATGCTTGTTAGCAAAGGTGCTAACGTTGAGGCTAAAAACAATAATGGAATTACTGCTTTAATATTCAGCTGCTCTACATGGACAAACGACACTGCTGATATGTTTATTAGCAAGTATCATGCTAATGTCAAGGCTGAAAACAATAATAAAAGTACTGCTTTAATGTTCGCTGCTCTACATGGACAAACAGATACTGCTGATATGCTTGTTAGCAAAGGTGCTAACGTTGAGGCTAAAGACAGTAATGGAAATACTCCTTTAAATGTCGCTGCTTACAAGGGTCATCAAGACACTGTTGAGATGTTTCATTCACCAAGCATCATGCTAATATTGGAAGTATAAAACTAAGGATAATGATGGAAATGCTTTAACGATCGTGCTTATTACGTGGACATAGAGATACTGCTAAATTCCTTATTAGCTTAGGATGCTATATGAAATGTGGATAATATACTTAAATTGAATCGCATTGCTTGAACTGTAATTAAGTGCTAAAGTCAAAATCCCATTAATGATATCATTTGCTAATCAAAGTATATACTTCTATTGGACAAAGACTTGGTGAAGTTGATATGTTTGATATTATTTCATGGTATAAAATCTCTGTAGATCGAGTCTCTTTAAACAGTTTGATTACAAATCTTTGGATTATGATGGCTAACTTTGCATGAGCTTCAGGCAAAATAAATAGGAGATTCTCTTTATATCCCATTTGGTTGATAATATATCTTTACGAGATAATATAGCAAGTACTACTAAGACATATAATAGGCCAGGATTTTTACAGAATGATGCGGCGAATATTATTTTTGATTTAGCAGGAATATATAGACAGCCATCAATTACAGTTGAGATAGATAAACTTAATAAAGAGCTTGGAGAGTTAAGAGAAATAATCAAACCATATTTATCAGTAGCAGAGTTAAGTAAATTCGATGAAAATCTACCAAAAGTAAATATAATTAATTTCAATGGTTTTGGACAAATAACGGTTATGCCAAATAATCTAGCTGCACCGGATCATTCTCTTTCAGTATCAGTCAATGTAAGTGCCATTGGGTCTCAGTATTCTGATCTATCAGGTAGAGTAATTACTTTGACACCTACTACTACACCACTATCAACACCTGCTAGATCTGAATCACCTGCATTAGCTAATACAGTAAATCAACCTTCACAACCTGCGTCTATAGCACCTACGAGAACAACTCCGTAAAATATTTAGTCTCTTATCTTTGATACTTCCGTTAATAATCCTTACATAAAAAACCCACCGTCTCTTTTTTTAGTTGACACAAACATTTAAAAGATTTAAGTGGGTTTTTTATTTATTTCTTTTGCCATTTGCCATTAAATCATCGAATTCATGTTATTTAGCATTATTTTGTAGAATCTGGTTTAGCACAGCATTTTCTTGTGCTTGAGTTAATGTACCTGCTGTAACAAGCGGATCTATTGCTTCTTTCATGAAATTCTTTGATCCAATAAATTGCTGTATAGAACTTCTTATAGTATTTGCTTGAGCTTGTGTTATCGTCCCTGCTAGATCAAATTCTGCATTGGATTTTTTGCCACTTGATTTCCTTTACCTCTTGGATCACTATGTGTATTACAATTTTGCGGGCAAATTTTAAGAACAGCGTTTTCTTGTGCTTGAGTTAGTGTTCCAGCTGTTACTAATGGATCTAATATATTTTTCATTGATTTGTTTGGATCTTTAGAAGCTATTATTGCATTTTTTACAATATTTGCTTGAGCTTGTGTTATAGTTCCAGCTGAAACTAAGCCTTTAATTGAATTTGCGCAATTAGGATTTATGCAGCAATTAGGATCTGTGCAGCAATTAGGATCTACATTCCTTTTCTTATGGTTTTGTCTACCAGAACCTCCTCTGCTATTCTTTGAAAACATCATAGTCTTCTTATTATGCTCAAATGCATTTTGGTGTTTTGAACTAAAATACTTTGCTGCAAACGTTGATGTTACTGCCAAGCATACTATTAAAGCTGATAGCGCTAATACTTTTGGTTTTGATAATTTCATAATTGATTTCTCCTCTCGAT
>CAVYEU010000078.1:0-19897 GCA_963767415.1 uncultured Eubacteriales bacterium | reverse complement strand
TAAATGTATGGAACTCCCTGAGAAAACTTCATCATATCAAGAGTGGGCTAAAGAGATATATAATTTTGCAAACAGCAAAGATTTATTAAATGAGGGTATATATTGGCAAAAAATATATGATAATTTTAATAATACTAATAAAGAGGTTTTTAGCAATAAATCTGATTCAGCTATTATTAAAAACGCAGAAGTGAGCCTAACAAATGAAGAAACTAACATTCTTTTAGAAAAATCAATTACATTTTATCATTCAGAATTAAGAGATATCTTACTACTGGCTCTATGCCAAGCAATCAGTGAGTGGACAGGAGATGACAAAATATTAATTAATATTGAAGGACATGGCAGAGAAAATCTAAATTCTAATATAGATGTCTCCCGAACAGTAGGGTGGTTTACCTCACAGTATCCTTTAGTATTAGATATCCTTAGCTCAAATAATTTATTTGAACAAATACAAGCCATAAAAAATGCAATTAAGAGCATCCCCAATAATGGTGTAGGATACGGTATACTTAAATATATTAGTACACATAAACACTTGTTTTGGGACTTGGAGCCTCAAATAAATTTTAATTATCTTGGTAGATATGATGATATCACATCAAAAAGTTTTTTTAGTATTTCTGAACATGGAACAGGATTAAAATCAAGTCCTGATTTTAAAAGTAATGAAATATTAGACATAAATGGAATAATATTAAATGGGATGTTGAAATTAACATTAACTTATAATGCCAATTACTATGAAGAGTCTACAATGTCGAATTTAATAGAGAACTTTATCAAAAAATTATCAAATATAATAGCTTTTAGTGCTAAGAAAGAAAGTATTATTGGCAATGAGAGCAGTTCAAGCTTCCGGTATATTAAACTAGAAACTCAATCTCTTTATGATCTTATTCTAAAAAATAAATTGCCAAAAGTTGATGCTGCTGCACTATTATACTTATCAGATGACTTTATTAATTTATCAAATCAAAATAAAAATCAATTAATATTTAATGTTTTCAATAACAAACCCTTGGTTTACAGTATACTTGGCACACAACTTGGAAATATAGCCTTAATAATATTGCCTTTGTTTAATAGTGATCTTTATATTGAAAAAAATAAACTCATTTCCTTGTCTATTGAAGCTGGGAAAATGGCAGAAAAAATAGGTGCAAAGGTTATGTCGCTTACTGGGCTTATCCCGTCTGCTACAAATTATGGATTTGAATTAGATAAACATTTTAAAGAGAATAATATATCCACTATTCTTACAACAGGCCATACTACTACATGTTCCTCGGTAGCCTTAACATTAAAACGGTTATTAAATGAAAATGATAGAGATTTAAGAAATGAAAATTTATGTATTTTAGGTTGTGGTTCTATTGGAAAAACTGTAGCAGAATTGATATTAAAAGTATTTCCTCATCCAAAACTTTTAATTCTTTGTGATATATATGAAAAATATAATGATTTAATTGAGTTTAGTAAAATTATTAAACAAAACTTTGAGATAAAGATTGCTCTCTCTAGTAAAAATCAGCTTTCACATGATGTGTATGAATCAACAATAATAATAGGTGCAAGTAATGCTGAGAATATTTTGGATATATCAAAATTAAAACCTGGGACAATTGTTATAGATGATTCTGCACCACATTGTTTTTCTTTAATTAAAGCAATTGAAAGAATTGAAAAGCAAAAAGATATTTTATTTACAGAGGGTGGGGTCATTGAAGCTCCTGAACCAATACATAAAATTATTTCTATGCCTCAAAATTTTCCTTTAGAAGTATTTAAAAAATTTGAAAGGCACTTAACAAACCATATGGAAATAACAGGATGTAATTTGTCTGGACTTTTATCTGCGAAATATGACCAACTTAAACCTGTTTTAGGAGATGCAAACATCCACGATTCACATGCACATTTTGAAGAACTTAATAAAATAGGTTTTACTGGAGCTTATCCTCATTGTGAAGATTATATAATTAAAAATGAAACTATTGAATATTTTTCAAGTAAGTATAAATTTTAGTAAATAATCAAATTTTTGGTAATTAATAATAAATTAATATCAAATCTTACCGATATATATAAAGTATAATATCTTTTGTAAATTGGAGTATCATTTATTATGTCAAAAAAAAGTATTTACATTAAACTTTTAATATTTATTAAATGTAACTTTTCAATAATAAAAGAAAGTATTTCTAATGGCATGTTTGAAAATCTAGTGTTAATTTATCCCATTACAGCGATTTTTATTGCTATTTTTTTAAACATTCTAATGCCTATAATCTTGAATTATCCGCCTAATTATTCTGAAATTGCAGCTAATAGTAAATTAAGTTATAATGGACAATTTATACTGATATTGGGTTCAATAATAGCTATATATTCGGTTATTGGAATAGCTAATATATATACTGTACGCAAATGGGAAAAAATGATTCAAATATTAAAGAGAAGAAAAAAATTAACCACCTCAAGATATATTAATTTTAGTATAAAAGTTGAGAATATTAAAAATATGTGTGTTAATATTCCATATCTAATGCTATTTGTGCAAATTTTAATTCCTGTTATAGTATTTATCATTGTAAACTCTAATTTTGCTGTAAAAACAAGTTTTTCTACAACAAGTAGGTCAATTCTTATAGTGCTATCTTCTTCAGCACTTGTAGGCATAATCTCTCTTCCGGTTGTAAACAGGGTGTTCAAAGAAATTATACTTTTTGTATATGATGAAAATACAGAAAAATCTATAGGTATTTTTAGCCTAATTAAAGGTTTATTTATTCGCACTGTAAAAAAAAGCTTATATATAATAAAAAGAATACTTGCATTTAGAATAAAGTTTACGTCTATTAAAAATACATTCTTTAGGAAAAAGTTTGCAGATATTTTTACTCCAAAGCTTAATTTAAATTTTAAATCATTTATAACAATATTACCTATACTTATTTTGATAATGACATTCATATCCTTTTTAGGATATTCTAAGGTAATTCAAGAGAAGGGCACACTTATTAATAAAATTTATGGACTTCAAATAGACAGCAGATCTACGCAAATAAATAGCTTAGAAAATATTGATCAAGTTAAAAAAATATTTAGCGAGATAATAAAACAGGTAAATCTAAAAGATATTCCCTCTTCCATATTAATTGCAGAACCAAATATAAAAAAAGTTGATGTTTCAGACAACGATATGTTAAGTAATGTCTTTATATATAATTTATTCAAAAATACCTCCGGATATATTCAAGACGAAAGTGGAGCAGTTCAAGCAACAATCATACGTTTAAAACTTAATGAAATAAACTATATAGTAGGAATAAAGTATATTGTTTCTTCATCAAATACTATACTTGATTTTGTTGTAATTTCTTTAATACTACTTATTTTAAGTACAGTTGTCATTCATATTTTTTCAAATTCAATAGCCCAATATATTAATGATGTTATCAAAGGATTAAAAGAAATAGAAGAACAAAATAATTTAAACTTTGATAAGCCTTTACATGCAACATCAAATGATGAGATAGGCGACTTAGTACTTGCATTTAATAAAATCCAGAGACTTGAGAAACAAAGGGTTAACGAAATAAAAGAATATCAAGAAATTTTATTACAGCGTGAACGGCTTGCAATCATTGGGGAAACAGCAGGGGGAATCGCTCATGATATTAATAATCCTTTATCTGCTATTGAAGGGTGTTTAACATATTTGAAAAATATTGTATTCCCAAAAATAAACGAACTCTCATTAGATGATAAAAATAAAGAGTTCTTTAAGGAAACAGAAACTTATTTAGAAGGTAATATAAGAACGTGTAAAAGAGCTATGAAGATAGTTTCAAGTCTAAAAAATAGTACAAGGAATTTAAGTGGTGATTATACTGAAGTATTTTTAATATCAAAAGTGTTCGAAGATTTAAAGATATTGGCTGACTCAAAGCTTAAAATTACAAAATGTAATTTGTTAATCAGTGGTTTTGAAAATATTCAGATATCAGGAGATTCGAACAAATTATATCGCATTATTTCTAATATCGTTATGAACTCTCTAGATGCATATAAATTTAATGATACATTTGGAAATGTTGAAATTTCTTTAGATTTAAATAAAAATAGTGGGTTGAAAATATTTATAAAAGATTATGCAGGTGGAATTCCACAGAAAACAAGAGATAATATATTTAAAAAGATGCTTACAACCAAAGGAGCGGAGGGGACAGGCCTTGGGTTATTTGTATCTAAATCTCTTATAACTGGCCATTTTAATGGCGATCTTACATATGAAGTTGATGACGGAAAGGGAACAACATTTATTATTTTTATACCTTTATATAAAGATAATACACAAAATATTGGTGGTGTTTTATGAGCCTAGCAAAAATAACTATATTTATTAAATGCCTATTATTAAAAAGATTCATGTTAAAGTTATTTTTGATAGACTACTTAAATATAAAATAAAAAACTCGGAGGTGCTTTAAGTGAACAAAATGTATGAGAATAGTGATTTTACAGTATTAATAGTTGATGATGAATCCGATGTCAGACATAATGCATCATTTTATTTTAATGCAAAAGGATTTAATTCAATTAGTATTGAAAGTTGTGTCGAGGCATTAGAATTAATAAAATCTAGAAAAGTAGATATTTGCATTATTGACTTTTTTATGCCTGAAATGACTGGCGAAGAGCTTATACAAAAAATACGCAAAGATTATAAAGAACTTGTTATTATATTACAAACAGCACATTCCGGAGAAAAACCTCCATTGGAAATGCTTGAGACCTTAGATATACAATCATATCATGACAAAAGCGATGGTATTGAAGTGCTTTACGAAAAATTAATAGCTGCTAAAAAGGTATCTGCTCAAATACATAGGATTAAAGAACTTTATGAACAGAATATTAAACTTGATGAAGATCTCAAAGAAACAAAAAGACTTGTAGAAGCACTAAAAAAAGATAAAGAAGTGCTTATAGAGAGAGAACATCTAGCAAATATAGGAGCCGTTACAAAGAAGATTGCAGATTCGATAGCTTGGCCGTGTTCTTACTTGAGGTATGATATTGATAATATAGCTGAAAAATTTAGAAAAACTTATGATGACATTATTTCAGAAAAAGGGTTAGATTTACACTTATATCATTTAATAAAGTCACAAACATTAGAAGAATTAGAACTGGCAGAATTACGTGTGGGACAATTAGAAGATATAAGCAGAGCTATGTTAGATCAAGAAAACCGTATGGAAATCAAGATTAAAGATCGTTTCAACGTACATAATATAATCAATAACTATAAAGATTTCATCAATGAGGGTTTTCACAGATATTCTGTAGGAATCGAAATTAATTATGAAAAATTACAAGATCCTATAACTACTCGTGTATATATTGAAGGTGACCCCAGTAATATGTTTTTTATACTTATTAAATTATATGAAGGTATAGCAAAGAGCTGTAGTATAAACTATAAAGAAACAAAAAGCAATGATATTAAAGACAATATATTTTTAGATTATAATATCCAAGATAAAAATGTTCAAATTATATTAGAATATGATGGCAAGATTGAGCCCAACCTAAATATGTGGGAAAACTCAATGATTGAAGAGCATTTAACACATGGAAAGAGAAAAAGCATATATTTTGAGCTGGCAATGTTTACAATAAAGGAACTAATAAATCAATATGAGGGAACGGTCGAGGCAATTAAAGAGGATAGAAAAGTGAGAGTAGTATTAACTCTTCCAATACTTGTAACTGTTTCGAAATAAACTACTCAATAATATCAGGGTTTTACGAAATGACAATCAAGGTCTAATACCAGCAAAGTTGTATTGTAGATTTGCTGGTATTAAGTTTGAATTTAATTGATCAAAATCAAAAACTATAATATAATAAAGAAAGATTTTTATGTAAGGAGAAGGTCTAAATGCAAACCTTATGTAACGAGGTAATTATTTATGATTGAAATTTTCAAAACTGATGATGTGAGCAAAGAGGTAATAAAGATTGATCAGATAGAGAAAAGATGTTGGATAAATATAACAGCGCCTTCAGAAGAAGAGCTGAAATATATTGAAAATAACTTAGATATTGAACCGGACTTTTTACGAGACCCATTAGATGAAGAAGAAAAACCTAGAATAGATGTTGAAAATAATCAGACCCTTATAATCGTTGATATTCCTTATGTTTATGAGGGAGATAAAAATTTAAGATTTGAAACTCTTCCTATGGGCATTTTGGTTTTAAAAGAGCATATTTTAACAATATGCTTAAAAGACAATCATATAATTGACTTGTTTCGAACAAAGAAAGTCAAGGATTTTTATACTTTTATGAAAACGCGTTTTACCCTTCAAATGCTTTTTATAATAGCAAAAGAATTTTTGAAATATTTAAAGCATATTGATAAGAAAACAGATGATATTGAAAAAACTTTGCATAAGTCAATGAAAAATAAAGAATTGCTTAAATTGCTTGAACTTCAAAAAACACTGGTATTTTTTACAACCTCTTTAAAATCAAATGAAATAGTTATGGAAAAACTACTTCGTGGCAAATATATAAAGATGTATGAAGAAGATCAAGATCTACTTGAAGATGTAATTATAGAAAATAAGCAGGCTATTGAAATGTCAAATATTTATACTTCAATCCTGCATGGGATGATGGAGGCTTTTGGATCAGTTATATCAAATAATTTGAATAACGTAATGAAATCATTGACATCGGTCACAGTGGTAATGGCTATACCTACTATGATTGCTAGCTTTTGGGGTATGAATGTATATGTTCCTTGGATGACTAGTCCATATGCTTTTACATTTGTTCTTGCTATATCAATTACTATTGCTGTTTTTTCAAGCATAGTATTATATAAACGGAGTATGTTTTAATATGTTAAAGGAACATCGTTATGAGGATTTGAGCAGTTTTTTTGATCTTTTTGGGAGTCAGATTATTGGTAGAAAAGTGATTGGTTTTGCTGTATTGGAGTCGACAAATAGTTTCGCGAAAAAAATTGCTAAATCGAACTGTGAAGATGGTACTGTGATTATTGCTAAAAGACAGAGATCGGGTAGAGGTCGTTTAGGACGTGAATGGTACTCTGATTCTGATAAGGGAATATGGATGTCGATTGTACTTAAGCCTCAGTTACTTCTAGAAGAAGTGCAAGTATTGACATTGGGGGTTTCAGTAGCTGTAGTATACGCAATCAGGAAAACAACAAATATTTTTGCTGGTGTTAAGTGGCCAAATGATATTATAATTAATAATAAAAAAGTTTGTGGCATTTTAACTGAAATGAGTACTAAAGCTGATAAAATAAGTTATATAGTTATTGGGATTGGAATAAATGTTGATCATGAGTATAAAGATTTCCCTGATGATATTAGAAATATTGCAACTTCTATAAATATTGAATTGAAACAAAATTTTGATAAAGATACTTTAACAAAGCAAATTTTAATCGAATTAGAAAAGATATACTGTATGCTTAAAAATTATCAATCAGATGAAATAATTAAACTGTACAGAAACTATTCGGTTATTTTAGGTAAACAAATAAGTTTTGTTTTAAATGGTGTTGAAAATAGTGGGAGTGTCGTTGATATTAAAAATAATGGAGCTTTGATAGTTAAGTGTACAAATGGAAATGAAGTAGAACTATTTTCTTAATAAAAAAGTTTTGAGGGAGGAGCTTAAATGAGTTCTAATAAACAGGATAATAGAAAATATAATAGTAATACCAGCAGTAATAATAATACCAGCAATGCCAGCAATGCTAGTAATACCAATGGTTATAATAGCAATAAACAATATAACTCGAATTATAACAAACCTAATAATCGAGATATTGAGATTTCTAAAGATGGGAATATTAAGAACTACAAAAACAGAGAAAAAGATATGACTAGAGAGAATTATTCTACATATAAACAAAGCAACAATATGAATAATAATAGCTATAACACTAATATGAACAAGAGTTATATGAAGAATTCATCAAATCAATTAGATAGACTCAATTTATTAGTAAAAAATGGAGAAACTGTTGAAGATATCCAAAGAGATATTGAATCTATTAAAAAAGAAATCGAACTTGAATTAAGAAGAATTCAAAGTGCGCGTTTATAGAAAGAAAGGAATAAGAAAATGATTTTTGTAATAGATGTTGGAAATACGCATATAGTACTTGGTGTTTATATGAATGCTACGTTACTTGCTCATTGGAGAATAGGTACTAATCGAGAAATGACTGCAGACGAGATCGGAATGTTTATTGTTAATCTGTACTCACATGAGAACCTTGAAATACATAAAACAAAGGCAGCTGTTGTTTCTTCTGTTGTACCACATATAATGTATTCTCTCGAGCATGCTATTAGAAAATATCTTAAACTTGAACCAATGATTATTAGCCATAATTTACAAACAGGATTAAAAATGCATATAGAAAACCCAAAAGAGTTAGGTTCTGATAGAATCGTCACAGCATGTGCAGCATATGAGCTATATGGTGGACCTATAATAATAATTGATTTTGGTACTGCAACAACATTTTGTGCAATTTCATTGAATGGTGAATATTTAGGTGGAGTAATTTGCCCTGGAGTCAAAATAGCTGCTGAAGCACTTTTTCAAAGAGCTGCCAAACTGCCAAGAATCGAATTGATAAAACCAAATAATGTAATTGGTAAGAATACTATAGTTAGCATGCAATCTGGTATTATTTATGGATATGTCGGACAAGTTGATTATATCGTTAGCCGCATGAAAAAAGAGATGTGCCAAGAAGATATTAAAGTAATTGCAACGGGTGGACTTGCAAGACTAATCGCAAGCGAATCATCATGTATAGATGAGGTAAATGGACTTCTGATTCTAGAAGGATTAAGAATCATTTACGAAAAAAATAAGGTTTAATTTTAGGAGAAATCTATGTCAATAAATCAAGAATCATTAAAATTACATGCTAAATGGAAAGGTAAAATTGAGGTTATAAGTAAGGTACAAGTAAAAACCAAAGAGGATCTTTCTCTAGCATATACCCCAGGTGTCGCTGAACCTTGCCTAGCAATACAAAATAATTTAGCACTTTCATATGAATATACAAGAAGATGGAACCTTGTTGCAGTGATTACAGATGGTTCTGCAGTATTGGGTCTAGGTGATATTGGCCCTGAAGCAAGTATGCCTGTTATGGAAGGAAAATGCGTTTTGTTCAAGACTTTTGGTGATGTAGACGCATTTCCGATATGTATAAGATCAAAAGACGTCTTAGATATAGTGAGAACGGTTAAACTAATTTCCGGAAGTTTTGGAGGCATAAACCTTGAAGATATATCTGCTCCTCGTTGCTTTGAAATTGAAAGAAAATTAAAAGAAGTTTGTGATATTCCGATATTTCATGATGATCAGCACGGCACAGCAATTGTTGTTTTGGCCGCCATAATAAATTCATTAAAGCTTGTCAAAAAGGACATCACGCAAATATCAGTAGTTGTAAATGGTTCTGGAGCAGCAGGGATAGCAGTTACAAAACTTCTTATGAACATGGGGCTTAAGAATGTCATTTTATGTGATACAAAGGGTGCTATATATAAAGGACGAGATAACCTAAACTCAGCGAAAATTGAGATGGCTAAGATTTCAAATCTAAATAAGATTAAAGGAAGTTTAGCTGATGTCTTAGTTGGATCAGATGTTTTTATAGGTCTCTCGGCACCCGGTACGTTAACAAAAGACATGATCAAAAGAATGGCACGAGATCCAATAATTTTTGCTATGTCTAATCCTATACCTGAGATAATGCCGGATCAAGCTTATTTAGCGGGTGCAAAAGTGATAGGAACGGGAAGGTCTGATTTTGCGAATCAAATAAATAATGTATTGGCATTTCCAGGTGTTTTTAGGGGTGCACTAGACGTACGTGCAAAAGATATAAATACAGAAATGAAAATAGCTGCAGCTTATGCAATTTCATCTTTAATTGATGATAATGAATTAAATCCAGAATACATAATTCCTGCTCCTTTTGACAAACGTGTTGGTCCAGCTGTTGCAGAAGCTGTTGCTAAGGCAGCTATCGAAACCGGAGTAGCAATATTGGATAAGTAGATGGAGCTAATATTATGGATAAAAGCTTGCATGAAGGACATAGGAAAAGAGTAAAAGAAAGATTTACAAATGAGGGATTAGATTCATTTAGCGACCATCAAGTACTTGAATTACTCCTGTTTTATGCTATACCAATGAAAGACACTAATGAACTTGCACACAAAATGCTTAAAGAATACGGTTCATTATCAGGGTTATTTGAGGCAAACCCCAAGGATATATGTAAAAGATGCGAAATAAGTGAGAATACAGCTATTTTAGTTTCATTAATATCTTCGCTTTCGAGAAGATATTTTAAAAGCAAATGGGGAGAAAAACCAATCCTAAATAGTGTAACCAAAGCTGGTGAATATGCAGTTCTATTATTTATTGGGAGACAGTATGAGAACTTCTACCTTATTTGCCTTGATTCTCAAAATAGAATAAATCACTCTGCACTTGTACATGAAGGAACAATAAGTGAAGTCCCAGTCTACCCTAGGATCATCGTCGAATTAGCTCTACGTCATCAGGCACACAGTGTTATTCTTGCACATAATCATCCAGGAGGCAGCTTAAATGCTTCAGAGGAAGATGTCAGAGTAACAAAAACTATAGTATCTGCATTAGAGCCTATTGATATAAAGGTGAGAGATCATATAATTGTTGCAGGGGGAAATTATATAAGTTTAAAACAAAATAAATATTTTTAAGAGTATGATTTGATATGCCATCAATAACAAATGAAATTAAAAGTATACTTGGTAGATGAAGCAAAATATTCATATAAATATACTAGGAATTGCTAAAAAAGAATGAAACTTTTTATTAAAATTTTCGTCAAAACACAACAAAGAAAAAAATATTTAAAGGATGTGAATCTTATGAAAAAAAGCAGGATAGTCTCCTTACTATGCTGTATATCACTTGTACTCAGTCTATCATCAGTAGTATTCTCAAATGATGATAAGACAGATACTGCCAAAACCCAAAGTTTGAACTATAAAAATTCAATTATGTTGTTTGTTGGAAGTCCACTTGCTCTAGTAAATAACGAAGAAACTCAAATTGACTCTACAAATCTTGATGTAGTACCAATCGTAAAAAATAATAGAACTTTAGTACCTGTTAAATTTATTTCTGAAAAACTTGGTATAAGTATTAAATGGGATCCAACAAATTATATTGCTACTATTACTAAAGACAAAAAAACGATTAAAGTGTTTGCTGGAACAAATAAAATTGTAAAATGGTGACGAAAAAGAAACACTTGATGTTAACTCAGAGTTAATAAATAATCGACTGTTCATACCATTAAAAAAACTTGTTGAGTGTATTGATAAGAAATTTTTTCTTAAAGACGGGTTGATTGTCATCAGCGATTTTGACAACTATCTTAACCCAGATACTGATAAGGACAAGATTAATCAAATTATTTCAAAGCTAAATAACCTTCCATCAGTTGGTACATATGACAATTTTCAAAAATTAATGAGCAATTTTAGAAATTCCCAAATAAATTACTTAGTAAGTCCAATGTTAAGTATTGCAGGAATGACAAATTTATTAAGCTCAGGAGCTGTGATGGATAATTCAGCTCAACCGATGACACCTGCTTCAAATGGAGTGCAAAAAAGTGGGTCTTCGAGTGAAAGCCCTGGATCCTACTCAACTACCAATTTGCAGGTTGAGGGTGTTGATGAATCTGATATTGTGAAAAATGATGGTGAGTTTATTTATCAGGTAAATAAAGATAGAATAGTGATTTTAAAAGCATATCCAGCCCAAGATATGAATATTCAAAGTGTAATTGATTATAATAATACAGATAAAGATTTTACTCCAAACGAAATATTCGTTGATAGTAATTACTTAATTGTAATTGGTAATTATCTTAACATGGTTGATGACACAACTTATTATTCAAGCAGTATGAATGGGACAAATGTAATTCCACCTCTAATTATGCCAAGAGATACCGTTAAAGTAATTGTTTATGATATTGCTGATAAAACAAAACCTCAAAATATTAGGGAAATCGAATTAGATGGAAGCTATATTTCGTCAAGAAAAATTGGATCAAGCGTTTACCTGGTATCAAATAAAAACATTTTGTATTATTCAAATGAAAGTGATCCTAACTTATTCAAACCTTGTTATAGGGATACATGTATTAAAGATGATTATATAAATATCGAATATAATCAAATCCGTTATTTCCCTCATATTAGCCAATCGAACTATATGATAGTTGCAGCATTTGATCTTTTAAAGCCGCGGGAAGCTGTAAATATATATACTTATCTTGGCTCAGGTGACAATATCTATGCATCTGAACAAAATCTATATGTTGCAGTTACTTTATTTGATAACCAGATAGGTATTGCTCAGCCAATGATAACCCCAAAAGTTGGGTTAGCTGTTAGTACAAATAATACTCAAGTAATAAGAATGCCAATATTTAGACCAATTGATAACTCAAAGACTGTTTTTTATAAGTTTTCAGTAAATGCTGGAAGTATAACCTATTTAAATAAGGGAGAAGTTCCAGGAACAATACTAAATCAGTTTTCCATGGACGAGAACAATAACTACTTTAGAATTGCTACAACAAAAGGCTACACCTTTGCATCTAATGAAGAGAATATTTCAAAAAATAACCTTTATGTATTAAATGATACCATGAATATTGTAGGTAAAATCGAAGACATAGCTCCTGGTGAAAAGATCTATTCTGTAAGATTTATGGGAGATAAAGCATTCATGGTAACATTTAAGACAGTAGATCCGTTATTTGCCTTGGATTTAAAGAACCCTGTAAACCCCAAAATTATTGGTAGTTTAAAAATACCAGGATACAGTGATTATATTCAACCTTATGATGAGAACCATATTATTGGTTTTGGTAAAGAAGCGATAGCGAATAAAGGGATGGCCTATTATCTTGGAATGAAGGTCGCAATATTTGATGTGACAGATATGGCGAATCCAAAACAAATGTTTCCTGCTGTGATAATTGGTGACAGAGGCACAGACTCAGAACTTTTAAGTAACCATAAGGTACTATTATTTGCAAAGAGCAAAAACCTATTAGCATTTCCTGTTACAGTAGCTGAGATTAATAATAAAGATGCGCTTATGAATAAAGATTTTGGAATTCCACAATATGGACAGTTTACTTATCAGGGGGCGTATGTTTATAGCATTGATCTAACAAATGGTTTGAAACTTAAAGGTAGAATCACTCATATCTCTGATGAAGAGTATAAAAAGGCAGGAGACTCCTGGTATAATAGTGATAGTAATGTTGATAGGATTATCTATATTAATAATGTGTTGTATACATTATCAAACGGAAAAATTAAAGCGAATAGTTTAAATGATTTATCAGCAATAAAGACTTTAGTAATTCCATAAGAAGAGACATGGGAACGGGGGGCGTGATGGCAGGGAACGGGGGCGTGATGACAGGGGACGGTTCCTCGTGATGACAGGACGGTTCCTCGTGATGACAGGGGACGGTTCCTCGTGATGACGGGGACGGTTCCTTGACACATGCACATGTGCATGTGTCAAGGAACCGTCCCCTGTCATCACGAGGAACCGTCCCCTGTCATCACGAGGAACCGTCCTGTCATCACGAGGAACCGTCCCCTGTCACACGCCCCCTGTTCCCTGCCATCACGCCCCCCGTTCCCATGTCTCTTCTTAATAGAATAACAAATCACCGTATGTTGGGAATGGCCATATATCTTTATCTACCATTGTCTCAAGAATGTCACCATCATGTCGCAGTGCATTCATTGCAGCAAATACTTCATCTCTAAACATGCAAGATTGTTTGTATAAATCTTCATTTGCATCTGATGCCATCTTAAGTATCGTCTCGAGGAAAGATATGTCTTTATTAAATGATGCGATAGTCTTTGAAAGATTTCGAAGAATTTCAGTCTGCGCACTGATATCAGCATTAGTACCAGTAGCTTTAATTGCGTTAATCGATTTTGCAACATTTGTGCTAAACTTGATTGAAGCAGGTAAAATTTGACGTTTAGCCATTTCAAGCATTGTAAGCGCTTCAATTCTTATAGTCTTTACATAGTTTTCAAATAATAATTCACAGCGCGATTCGATTTCAGCTTTAGATAAAACACCATGTTTCGAAAGAACTGCGATGTTTTTCTCTGTTGGGAAATTCTTAAGTGCTTCAACTGTTGAACTAATGTTTGGTAAGCCTCGCTTTTCTGCTTCGTTAACCCAATCTTGAGAATAGTTGTTACCATTAAAAATAACTCTTTTGTGATTTTTAACTATATCCTTCAATATCAATTGAACATCATTTGCAAAATTTGTTGATTTTTCTAATTTGTCAGCTATTTGACTTAAAGTTTCTGCAACAATAGTATTTAAAACAAAGTTTGGTCCAGAAATCGATCCTGAAGATGGAACCATTCTAAATTCAAATTTGTTTCCTGTAAAAGCAAAAGGTGATGTCCTGTTTCTATCAGTAGAATCTTTAGGTAATACAGGTAGGGTTGATACCCCTATCTTTAGCTGCCCAGCATCCTTATAATCTTGTGATTCACCCTTTTCAATTTGCTCTAAGATGTTTGTTAGCTGATCACCTAAGAAAATTGAAATGATTGCAGGGGGTGCTTCATTTGCGCCTAGTCTATGGTCATTCCCTGGATTTGATGCAGAAACTCTAAGTAGTGGCGAGTATTCGTCTACAGCCTTTATTACAGCACACAAAAATACTAAAAATTGAGCATTTTCATGTGGTGTTTGACCAGGGTCTAAAAGGTTTTGACCATCATCTGTACTAATTGACCAGTTATTGTGTTTACCTGAACCATTTACACCTGCAAAAGGTTTTTCATGTAATAAACACATAAGACTGTGTCTATCAGCAACCTTCTTCATTACTTCCATAACAAGCTGATTATGATCAGCAGCTATATTGGTCGTAGAAAAGATAGGTGCAATTTCATGCTGAGCTGGTGCTACTTCATTGTGACGAGTCTTAGATAGAACACCAAGCTTCCATAACTCTAAGTCCAACTCTTGCATAAAGACAGCAACTCTTTCTTTTATTGAGCCGAAATAGTGGTCTTCAAGTTCTTGCCCTTTAGGTGGTTTTGCTCCAAATAAAGTACGTCCGGTAAATATTAAATCTTTACGTTTTTTATACATCTCTTTATCTACAAGAAAGTATTCTTGTTCCGGTCCTACAGTTGTAAGAACTCTTTTAACTGTTGAATTACCAAATAATCTTAATATCCTTAGTGCCTGTGCAGAAATAGCCTCCATTGAGCGTAGTAAAGGCGTTTTTTTATCTAATACTTCGCCTGTATATGAGCAAAATGCTGTTGGAATATATAAAGTTGTATCCTTTATAAAAGCAGGAGATGTACAATCCCATGCAGTATAGCCCCTAGCCTCAAAAGTTGCTCTTAGTCCACCAGATGGAAATGATGAAGCATCAGGCTCACCTTTAATTAATTCTCTTCCTGAGAATTCTGTTATGACTCTTCCGTCCGGTGTCGGAGAGATAAAAGAATCATGCTTTTCAGCTGTGATACCTGTCATTGGTTGAAACCAATGAGTAAAATGTGTTGCTCCTTTTTCCAAAGCCCAATCTTTCATAGCATTTGCAATTACTTCAGCTACTGAAGCGTCAAGTGGGTTTCCTTCTTCTATAGTTTTTTTAATAGATTTATAAATCGTTTTTGGAAGACGTTCACGCATTACAGAATCATTAAATACTAAGGAGCCAAAAATATCACTTAAGAGCATAACAGATGATACATTTTTACAGCAATTACAAGAATTGTTTGATATCATGTAAATCCTCCTTATTAAGAAAATTAAATATTCGATATTTAGACTAATTTAACACTACTTTTTTGAAAAGTCAATCAGAATAATGAGTATTATCAAAGTAGGTAAGTTGTAAAATAAAGTGACGCAAGATAGAAAAAATAAGACTCATGGTAAACTCTAATGTATAATAATTATATAGATCGTGGGGATGTCTTTCTAAAGCTTACGAATAAGGATCTTCCGGTAAAAAAAGAGAAGAAAAAGAATAAATATAAGAAAGTAAAAATAGCACACAAAAATTTAAAAGGAAGAAGTATAGAGGGAAGGCCAGCAGAAATTGAGAAAAGAAATATATATTAGAAGCTACATAAAGGATTATTTACCAGAAATTTCTACGTCACTTAATATTGCAATTTCTATTTGAAAGTTGGAAGGATTTATTTAGTTATAATATTTGACTTAAGTCTGATATAATAGAATCATACTTTGATATAAATGAAAAAATATTTTTCTATTATTTTAGAAAAGGAGCTCAATTCTTATGAACACGCTAAAGCAGGGAATAAATATAGAAATTGTTGATAATGGATTGAAAGCATATGTTACATTTGACTTATCAGAAGATGATCTTAAAACTGATAATAGAAGTAATCTAATGAAAGCATTGGATGAAAAGTTAAAAGAAAACGGTATTGTATTTGGTATAAATAAAAAATCGCTTAATGAAGAAATATCAAATTACAATTCTTATATTATAGCAGAAGGAACTCTCCCACAAAATGGAACAGATTCAATAATAAAAATGATTGAAATAAAAGAAGAAAAACCTAAGATTGGCAAAGATGATAAGGCAGATTTTTATGATCTAAAGTTAATTAACAAGGTTAACACAGGGGATTGGATCGGTGAAAAAATACTTGCTAAAGACGGCGTGATTGGTACATATGTGACAGATGAAAAAGTAAAACCTAATATAATTAAGGGCATAGATTTACCTTTAAATTATGATAAAAATTCAATCCAAGAAGTAATATTAGATGATAAAATTACTCTTCATGCTATGTTTGATGGAGCTGTGAGCTTCGCGAATGGGAAACTTACAGTATTAAAAAATCTTATAATTGATGAGGTAAATTTAAAAACAGGATGCATTAAATTTGATGGTCATTTAACAATAAAAGGTACTATATGTGATGGCTTTTCAGTAGAAGCAACAAATGATATTGAAATAAATGGTGAGCTTGGTTTAGGAAACGTCAAGGAAATTATAAGCACTAAAGGAAGTATTTTTATTAAGGGTGGCATTGCATCAAATGGTAATGCTATAATTAATGCCGCAAAGAATGTCTTTGCAAAATTTGCCAATAACTGCATTATTACATGTAATGGAGCCGCTCATATTGGGTTTTATTGTATCAATAGTACAGTATATGCAAATGAAGTTATTATCGATTCTCCTACTGGACATATTATAGGAGGCAATGTGAAAGCTGAAATCAGAATTATTGCTCCAATTATAGGTTCAGAATCAGAAAAAAGAACAGTTATTGAGGTTATGGGATTTGATAAAGAAGCATTAAAGATAACTTTAGAAAATACTCTTAAGCACATAAGTGAATTAAAAATAGAGCAACAAAAATTAAAACAGATACTTTCATCATTTAATACCAAAGGTGCTAATAAGTCAATTAAGAGTTTTGAATTTATTCAAAGTTCTAAAAAGATGATATTTGTAATTGAAGAGATAAAAGAATTTGAGGAAAAAAGAAACAGTATTGCTGGATATATGCGAGTTAAAGGAGATTGCGAGATATGCATAACGAAGAAGATCTTCCCAAAAAGTGTATTAATTTTAAAAGGAATTAGAGTTGAAATTTCTTCATCTTCCCTGGCTAAGTCTTACTATATTCAAGGTGGACAATTAAAAGAGACTTGATTTTATAAAGTTATATTACAATACTGTTTTAATAATTAATGGATCGTCGATCTTAATAAGCTCTACTTCACCAATTCCCTTGGATAGTACAAAAGTAAAACGGTTATTCTTTATCTTTTTATCAAAAAACAATTGTCCAAAGACAGCTTCTATGTCTATATTTTCAAAACTGATTGGTAGGTTTGCAGCTCTTAAAATAGAAATCACTTTTAAAATATCAGTGTCTTTTATCATCTTAAAATATTTAGATAATTTCATAGCAGCAACCATTCCAAGAGATACACATTCTCCATGCAAATAATTAAAATTGCTTATACTTTCAATTGCATGACCTATAGTATGTCCATAATTCAAGATCGCCCGAATACCATTTTCTTTTTCGTCAGCTTCAATTATGCTACCTTTTATTTGACAATTAGTTTTTATTAAATATTGTAATACGTTTTCATCAAAATTAAATATTTTGATCATATTATACTCAATATAGTCAAAAAAATCTTTATCACGAATAACAGCATGCTTAATAACTTCAGCTAAACCAGCACTTATTTCTCTTTTGGGTAATGTCTTCAATGAGCTTACATTAATATATACAAACTTGGGTTGATAAAACGCCCCAATAATATTTTTAATACCTTCAAAATCAACCCCAACCTTTCCACCGACGCTACTATCTACTTGTGCTAATAGTGTAGTAGGCACCTGAACAAAGTTTATACCTCTTAAATAAGTAGCTGCAACAAAACCAGTTATATCACCAACTATTCCTCCACCTAAGGCAATCAAAGTGGTATCCCTATCAGCTCTTTTTGAAACAAGAAATTTATATAAATCCTCCACTGTGGAAAGATTCTTGCTAAACTCCCCTGGCTTAATAACATATTTATTGATTTCTTGATTAAAATTTTCTTGACAATCCTTAAAATTTTGATATTGATATTTTTCTACATTTTCGTCAGTTATTACTATAATTTTTCCTTTAAGTTTAGCTGCATTCAAACAGTTATTAATATTTAAATAATCCGACGAAATATAAATCGGATAGCTTCTTCTTCCAAGATTTATATTAATTTTAAACATATTAACCTCAGTTGCACTTTTTTAATTTAGAGCCTTATTTACAGAAACTATACTTGCTTAAGGTAATAATTGCTTTATTGAGGTAAGTATTAACATGTACTGGCAATCATTAATAAAATATTCTTGATCAAAATGAGTTTTAACTCAATCTAAATCTTAGAATATATTATCCAAGTGGACAAGAATGTTGTGAAAGTTATCATCAATACAGTATATAATTAACAGTAATTCTTTAACAAAGTTTTAATTTCATTTCTATCATGATTTTTTAATAACGCAAGGTTTACTCTATGTTTTTTTCCAGTCTTTAGATAAATTTCAACAAAGTCGTCGTACAATGGAACTATAATGCACTCAATCTCATCTTTTAATATTTCCTTTAATTTAATAAGACCGTTACGTGCAAAAAATATTACTCCGTCTTCGTGTATTCCCATTTTAATACTATTCTCATTTATTTTAATAAATGAGAAGGAATTTCTACCCTTAAGTAATTTAATCATAGTACGAATCACAATTGACATTAGTACCAAACATATCAAAGAATAAGTAATTAAGTAAGCCCAATCTCCTCTTTTGAAACAATCTAAAGCAAAAATCAATGGTATAAATATCAGTATTTTGCTTGATAAAATAGAAAAATAATAAGCATTCTCATTGTATCTATACTCTTTCTCATTCATATCAAACACCTCCTTTTTTTAAATCACTCCAAAATTTTGAAGTTTTATATTAAAATTATATTCTAGATAATTAAAAACTATTTTTCTTATTTATAACCAAAATATAACCACAATATTTAACCATTATTTAGCAATAATAGTATTATATCTTATATTTCAAAAAAAATCAAATATTTTTTAAAATATATATATTATACTATAATTCAACATAATTCAACATAATTCAACATAATTCAACATAATT
>CAVYEU010000077.1:0-14162 GCA_963767415.1 uncultured Eubacteriales bacterium | reverse complement strand
TTCTATGCGGAGATACACCACTTATTACATCAGAAACTATACTTAAGGCTATTGAATACCATAAAGCCAATAATAATGCAGTTACAGTGTTGTCATCATTAATTGATGATCCAACAGGCTATGGAAGAATCATAAGAACTTCTAAAGGTGATGTATTAAAAATTGTTGAACATCGTGATACATCAGAAAATGAATTAGAAGTTAAAGAAGTAAATTCAGGTATTTATTGTTTTACTACTAGGTATCTTCTTGAAGCACTCAATAAATTAACTAATGATAATAGCCAAAAAGAGTATTATTTGACCGATACGATTGAGATACTCCTGTCTGAAAATAAAAAAGTTGGTGCTATCCGTATTTGTGATAGCAATGAGATTTTAGGGATTAATGATAGAATACAACTTAATACTGCTTCAAAGATATTAAGGATGCGTGTCTTAAATCGCCATATGATAGCCGGAGTAACTATTGTTGATCCAGAAACGACATATATTGATGAAAGTGTATCAATTGGAATTGATACTGTTATATATCCTTCAACAATAATCGAGGGATCCACCCGGATAGGACAAGATTGTATAATAGGACCAAACAGCAAGATAGTATCTTCAACTGTACAAGACAGAGTTGCGATAAATAATTCAGTTGTTTTGGAAAGCTTTATTGATAGCGAGACAAAGGTTGGACCTTATGCATACATGAGACTAGAAAGTGTTATTGGGAAGAAGGTCAAGATTGGCGACTTTGTCGAAGTAAAAAAATCTGAAATTGGAGATAATACAAAAATATCGCATCTAACATATGTTGGTAATGCTGAAATAGGCAAAAATGTTAATCTTGGTTGTGGAGTTGTTGTAGTAAATTACGATGGGAAAAATAAATACAAAACAATTGTCAAGGACAATGCATTTGTTGGGTGCAATACAAACCTGATCTCACCTGTTGTTGTAGGTGACAATGCATATATTGCAGCAGGATCTACTATAAACAGAAGATGTTCAAAAAAATTGTTTAGCAATCGCAAGAAGTCGTCAAACAATAAAAGAAGACTGGGTTTTAATAAAGACTCAGAATGATAACGATAAATAAGACATTAAAGGAGATGTTTTTTATAATGAATATTCATGGAAAAGATATAAAAATATTTGCCGGTAACTCAAATATGATTCTAGCTAATGAAATAAGTGAAAAGATTGGCCTATCTTTGGGATACAGCAATGTTTCTAAATTTAGTGATGGCGAGATCGCAATTGACATTTCTGAAGTAGTTAGAGGATCAGTATTTTTATTATTCAATCGACCTGCACCCCAGTAAACGACAACCTAGTCGAACTACTTCTTCTTATTGATGCTCTAAAAAGAGCATCTGCTGGAAGAATAACAGCTGTAATGCCGTACTTTGGATATGCAAGACAGGATAGGAAAGCAAAGGCAAGAGATCCGATTTCTGCTAAACTAATAGCAAATATTATTACAAAGGCTGGTGCTGATAGAATACTGACTATGGATCTTCATACTCCCCAATTGCAAGGTTTCTTTGATATCCCTGTAGATCATTTATTGGGAGTACCAATTTTAGCTCAATACTTTAAAAAGAAATTTGAAGATGTAGAGGATGTAGTCGCAGTTTCTCCAGATGTTGGTAGTGTCACACGCTGTAGAAAATTTGCTCAGAGACTAAATGTTCCAATTGCAATTATTGATAAAAGGCGCCCAAAACCAAATCATATGAATATCGTTGGTGACGTAAGAGATAAAAGAGTTATACTGGTAGATGATCTTATAGATACAGGTGGAACTATTGTAAACGGTGCAAAAGCATTGGCTGATATTGGAGCGAAAGAAGTCTATGCCTGCTGTACGCACCCTGTGTTATCAGGTCCTGCTATCGAAAGAATAAGAGACTCAAAAATTCAAGAATTAGTAGCTTTAAATACAATTCCTCTGCCAGATGAAAAGAAAATTGATAAAATAACTCTGCTATCAGTTGCGGGCGTATTTGCTGAAGCAATTGAAAGGATATATGGCAATATATCAATTAGTGCATTATTCACACAACAAGATTGAAAGGAAAAAGACTTTGGAAAGTGTAACCTTAATTGTCGGCTTAGGAAATCCTGGGAGCAAATATGAAAATACCAGACATAATATGGGATTTGAAGCAATTAATGAATTAGCTCAAAAATATAATATAAGCGTATCTAAACTAAAACATAAAGCATTAATTGGTGATAAGAAAATTGGCGACAAAAAGATAATTTTAGCTAAACCTCAAACTTATATGAATTTAAGTGGTGAAAGTGTAGCTGAACTTCTGTTATGGTTTAAAGTCAATCTTGAGAATTTGATTGTAATCTATGATGATATTGACTTTGATATAGGTCAAATTCGTATCAAACCAAGAGGAAGTGCCGGGACTCATAATGGAATGAAGTCTATAATAAGTATTATTAAAAATGAAGACTTTAAAAGAATACGCATAGGCATTGGTAAACCTCCAATAGAATGGGATCTAGCTAATTATGTTTTATCAAAATTTACACCAGAAGAGAAAAAAATTGTTAATGAATCAATAATAATTTCAGCAAAAGCTGTTACAACTATTATTGAAAATGGGATCGAACAAGCAATGAATATATATAATTCAATTGGCATGATTAAATAATAAAACTCCGTTTTAAAGCTAAAAAATTTTAATTATACCTAAATAAAACAACTTTAAATTGAGAATAATAATATTGTTAAATTTATAAATTGGGAGGATACCGATATGTCTGATTCAAAAGCACCTTACTACTACAAAGAAGGGTCTCAAAGTGATGCGTTCCATTGGAAAACAGGTTGCAGTAAAAACCATTATCCATCAAGTGGTTGGAAGAAAGTAAGCTCATACGAAAAAATACCATTTAATAAAAGAGATCAATGTAAAGAATGTCAAGATACTAATATAAGTTGATAGCTTCGTGAAGAGCTACTAATTCAAGTGCTTAGTGGCTCTTTTTTATTTTATATTTACTTGAAACTAAAATAATGCAATTTTTTGAAGATAGTTTATTTTTTGAAAGTATTTTTTTTCTAGTCTTTCTTCAAGATACCGTATTGATATTTTTTCTAATTCGTATAAAACCCTATCCGATAAATCAATTTTGAATAGATAGTTCATATCAGATAGGATTATATGATTTATAGTTTTCGCTGCACCGAATGACAGTTCAACACAATCTTTATTTGATGTCAAACTGCATTCTAAACAGATAAAACCACATTTTGAAAAACTAAAGAAAATTTTTTTTAAGAATGATGTTTTCGAACACAAAATACATCCTGAAACAAAGGGTGCGAACCCTATTACACTAAGTAATCTAAGCTCAAAAATCCTAGATATTAGACTTGGAGATCTATCTGACTTTTCAAGTATATATAGTGTATTTAGGAAGAGTCTTAGAATATCATGCGATTGCTGACCCTCGTACACCACATCATTTATTATATCTGAAAAATACGAAGCATATGTCAATTTTACTATATCGTTCCTGTATTCATAAAATGATTCAATTATATCTGATGTGTTTAATAAATACATATCCTTACCCTTAAATAGAACAAAGTTCGAAAAACACAGAAATTGGATAGTAGCATTATAGCGGCTTTTAGGCTTCTTAGCTCCTTTTATGAAACACTGAATTTTGCCTAAATCACTTGTCAGAATAGTGATGATTTTATCATCATCTCCCGAAATAACTGATTTAATTACAATTCCTTTTGTTTTAATGTAACTCATAACTTTCTACAGCTAATTATACTGTTTTCGACTTGTTCTGCTGTAATAAAAGGTGTATCTTGTACTTCCTTATACAGCATGTATGCAATGATATCTCCGGTCGCTTCAAATGCCTTCCAACTATATTCTCTTAGCATAACATAATCACCCTTTTTCATCAGTTTTTTTAACACCAATACTAGGTTTATACTAAAATCTATTTTGTATACTAAAAATATAGAAGAAATTTTTACTTGTACTTACCGACTTAATAACTCTTTATAACATTTTTGTAACCGTCAGTACATGTTAATACTTGCCTCATTAAAAAAATTATTACCTCAGCAAGTATAACAATCGTTCATATATAATAACCTAATGTCCTTAGAATATTTTCACTATTTCTCCAATCAGGTTTTACTTTCACCCATAATTCGATAAATACTTTTGATCCTAAAATGTTTTCAATTTCAACTCTCGATAAACTTCCTATCTTTTTTAATATATTTCCTTCTTTTCCAATAATGATTCCCTTGTGTGAATCTTTTTCACAATAAATATTAACTGATATATCGATTATCTGTTTGTTTTTTCTTTCATTAAACGATATTACCTCAATTCCAACCCCGTATGGAATTTCGTCTTGCATTAGCCCTAATACTTTCTCCCTGATAAGCTCTGCAACAATAAACCTTTCTGGTACATCTGTTAGTTGATCATCTGGGAAGTATTTAGGTCCTTTAGGTAAATATTTTTTTACCTCGTTTACTAAAATAGGTACCCCTTCATCCTCTAACGCTGATATAGGTAATACTTCTTCAGATTTAAGCAGATTTTTATATTCAGTAATCAGTGAAAACAGACTGTCTTTTTGTATCAAATCAATTTTATTTATCACTAAAAATATTGGGGTCTTTACTTTACTCAATTGCTCAATAATATATATATCCCCTGGGTTAGGCTTTTTATTTGTTGCATCAATAACGAATAGTATTAGGTCGACTTCATTTAACGTATTTTTTGCAATATTAACCATATAGTTACCAAGCTTGTTTTTAGGTTTATGTATTCCTGGTGTATCAATAAATATAACCTGGCAATCACTATCCGTCATTATTGCTTTAATCGTATTTCTGGTAGTTTGAGGTTTATCTGACATTATCGCAATTTTTTCGCCTATTAATTTATTTAATAATGTCGATTTACCTACATTGGGTCTTCCTACTATTGTTACAAATCCTGATTTGTAGTCCATATATTTTCAACAATCTCCTTTAATTATCTCTTACTTTATAAATGCTCTAAATGCCTTTGGCAGCAATTATATTTTAAAATAAAGTTTCTTAAAAATAATAAAATATGCAATAAACAACGACATTATTGAAGCAACTAAAGCTGCTCCTGCGGCAACATCTTTTATTATCTTTGCTTTCGGGTCATATTCTAATACAACTACATCAACTATAACTTCAATCGCAGTATTAAAAAGCTCACAGATTATAACAACACCAATACCAACACCAATTAAAATAAACTCAATTTCGTTTAATTTGAGTAAAAAACCTATTACAATAGCAATTAGTGAAGCTACAGAATGAATTCTCATGTTTCGCTCTTTTTTTATGGAATATAAGACCCCATGTAATGCATTCTGTAAGCTTTCATTAAAATTTCGATTCTTCATATATTTTGTAAACTCATCTCAGTTAGTATGTCTTCTTGTAATTTAAACATTATTTCTTCTTCTTCTGGATTGATATGATCATACCCTAACAAATGGAGCATACCATGTATTGTTAAAAAAGCCAATTCTCTTTCAAAAGAATGTCCATACTCATTAGCTTGTTTTACTGCCTTTTCCAGAGAAATTATAATATCTCCAATAATTAATTCATTATCATCCATATTGATATCACACTCATCAGATAGTATTTCCCCATTTTTCATATTTACAATTGGAAATGACAGTACATCAGTTGGTTTTTCAATATTCCTGTATCTTCTATTTAGTTCACATATTTTTTCATTATCAACTAAAACAATACTAACTTCATATGGCAAATCGAAATTATTTATTTTTGCAGTAAATAAAATTGCATTAGTAATTATACCATTCATTTGGTTTGTTACAACAACCTTTTCCTGGTTATTATCTATAACTACTGACATTTATACTGCCCCCTTCAATTTAGTTTCTACCGTTACTGGATATGATTCTCTTGCATGAAATGATCCATAAAAAACTCTTATAAAGGCTTTAGCAATATTATCAAAGTCTTTAAGTGTTAAATTTGACTCATCTAATTGTCCATCATCCAGCTTATCTCGTATTATTTTTCTAACTAATCCTTCTATTTTACCCTCATTTTTATCAGACATCGATCTAACAGCTGCTTCAACGCAATCTGCTAGCATCACAACAACCGATTCTTTAGTCTTTGGTTTAGGACCATCATATCTAAATACCGATTCTTTTACATCTTCTCCCTTTTCTTCCATTTTAGCCTTATGGTAAAAGTATGCCACCAATGTGGTTCCATGATGTTCTTTTATAATATCTAAAATTAGAACTGGAATCTTGTTAGCCTTGGCTAATTCAACACCATCATGTGGGTGTGAAGTAATTATTAATGTACTAAGATTTGGTGTTATCCTCTTATGTGGGTTTTCATCCATCTGATTTTCCATGAAAAACTGCGGTCTTTTTAGCTTTCCAATATCATGATAATAAGCCCCTACTCTTGCTAGTAATGAATCCCCGCCTATTACTTCAGTGCCCGCTTCTGCTAAATTTCCAACCATTAGGCTATGATGATAAGTTCCAGGAGCTTCTGTTAACAACCTTCTTAAGAGAGGCTGGTTTGAATTTGATAACTCAAGCAATTTCATTGGAGTTATTACATTAAAAGAACTTTCAAAAAATGGCAAAATGCCAATTGTGAAAACAACACAGATTATTCCATTTAAGAGAACAATAATGTCATTTAAAATTAATACTTGAGTATCAATCTTATTTATTATCCCAAAACACGTTATGATCAAAACATTTATTGCTCCGATTTCAATTCCAACCATAAACAATTTATTTCTTTGGGTCGCCCACGGTATTAGAAAGCAAATTAAACAACCACTAATCAACGAAATATAGATAAAATTGATATCCCCTTTTGCCATAAATGAGACTGCAATGGTTAGAATAATGTTTACCAGAAATGACAGTCTTAAATCTATTAACACAGCAATTAGCATTGGGGCTATAAATATTGGTATTGCAATTGGAGAATATTCACATGCAAACCTTGCAATCAGAATAGTTAGTACAACAATAATAGATAAAATCATAATGTTATTTTTATTATTTAACAAATCAAATACGAAGGTTTTTACATAAAGTAATACGAGAACTAATAAAAGTAGCATTATTACAAAAACACCAAATGTAAATTTATAATCAAAAGCTTCCAGCAAATTCAGATCTGAAAGAATTTTATATATTTCAGTCGTAACCATTTCATTCTTGGCTATAATGGTTTGTCCTTTTTTTATCTTTTCAATATTTTTCGAATTGTTGTATGCAGCTTCTTTTTTGGTTTTAGTAGCTTCAATATCGATTTTTCTGTTTGGCTTAATAAGATTTTTACATAAAAACATACCTTGCGACTTAAAACTATGATGAATATCTAATTCATTAAATTCAAGTTCTGCATCAGACATTGCAATATTTAAATTTTCAGTAGTAATATCTTTTTTCATTGTATTAAAAAAAATTTTTTTAGAAATTGACTTAAACTTATTATAATCATCTGTGACATAATTTAGCATAAAATCCTCAAGTTGCTTAATCGAAAAAATTAAGTTTTGGGCTTTTAATTTCTTATCTAAGTCAGTTATTATATAATTTAGATCATCACTTATTTTTTCACCCTGTTTAATATTATTAATATTAACCTTCTCTATGTTTAATTTTTTATAAAATGTTTTTCCTGATTCTTCTATTATATTGAAAAATTCATCCAGTTGGTTTAAAACTTCAATGGATGCATTGCTAATTTCTTTTATTTCAGGGGGCTCTGCATTTTTTGCAGCCAATGCTTTTTGCTCGGTTTTGATAGTGTTTATTATCTCTCTAGTTGCAATTATATCCTCACTTGCTGTATCACCAATATTTAAGTTATATTTCTTAGGTATACTACCATTTAAAATAATTATAAATGATGCAATAAAAAGCTAGTAATATGATTCCAATTTTTTGGAATCTGTCATTTTTTATAAGTTTTTTTAAAATACCATTATTGCTTTCTTTTTCTTCAGATTCAAACAACTTACATTGCACCTCCTAAAAGCCTAACTACATTTTTACTTCAACGCTAATTTCTTCTAAACATTCAATTAATGCTCTTGCAACTATTTTTTCATTTTCTTCATTAATACTTACATCTGCTTTTACTATTTTAGCATCTTTTGGTATAATATCCAACGCTTTTTTATACGCAGTTTCTTTTGCAAGAGAAACCGCTTCATGAAAAGCCATGATTTTTTGTTGTTTTTCTATTTCATATAATCTGTCAATATCTATCTCAATTGGGATGACTAAGTCTTTTAGTATCGTGAATTTCTTATTTATTTCATCCTTTTCATACATCTCAAATTTTATTTTTCTATGTAGAACATTTGTTTTTTTTGCCATCAGTTTCAATGAATATAAGTCTTGTTTTCTACCAGTACGTCTATTATAGGTAATACTTGTTTCAACATTGCTCAATCCTTCATACCAAGTTCTTGCAATTACATTTCCAATTGCATGTACTAGTTTAGGTGGCATTGATGGATCTTTGTTTTCAATATTACCGGATATTAAAAGCTGTCCTTCAATCACAGTATCTCCTGTAACAACTTTGTTCTCTCCTGTTTTAGCGGTTACAGATCTTATTAATCCATCCCTTTTAGCAATTATATTGCAAGGTATATCTTTAGGTACAAGATTTGGTTCAGTTTTTCTTTCTGCAACTGAAACTTTTATCTTTGTACCTTTTAGTGAAACATTCACCCAAGACAACTCTTTAGTGTTTAATATTAATGTATTAGCAATTTTATCGATATCAATATTGTATTTCAAAATACCAGGTTTTACATCTATCTGTGCCAGCTGTTGATGTATATAATTAGTTTGAACCTGTCTATTACCAATAACCTCTATCTCCCAAACGAAAGACATTAAAAAATATATTATAAATACAAAAAAAAATGCTCCAAATATAAAAGCTTTTCTTCCTTTATATTTATTAATAAAGAAAGGCAATCCTACTTTTTTTTGTATCCTAATCTTACTATGAGATTTTTTGGCTATAGGTCTTAATAATTTGAAGCCCTTAATACTTAATTTAACTTCAGCTTCTTTTGATCTAGTTTTTTTAAGATCCCATAGAAAAACTTGTCTACGCATACAAATATTGATAAATTTTTCAACATAGCAGGTTTCGATGAATATTATAACATAGCCTCGAGTAAAATTCCATAGCCTTAAGAACAACATTTATTTCACCCATAATTCTAATTTTTTTATTATGCCTTCAATTATTATATCTTCAGAGGTTATTTCTCTGATTAATAGATTTTCTCCCTCAAGATCAATAATCCCAATATTCGTATTTAATTTAATATTTGTATTTTCATAAATAACTATTCCTTTAAAATTTTCAATGACAACGCTCTGATACCCTATTATTGATATTTTGGGAACATTTAATACTATTTCTTTGGGTAATTCAAGTACATTATTTAGTTTTTCTTTTAGAATAATTTTATCTTTTGCATCTTTATTATTTTTTCTTTTAGTATGTTTTTGCTTATGCATATCGTTCCTCCAAAATATATTCAAGGAAGTTGATCAAGATTTCTAAATTCAAAACCTTTTTCTTTTGCTAATTTTATAATTTGATCTAGCGCCTCTGCATTATCCTTAGATACAGCATGCAACAGAATTATTGCACCATTATGTAAATTCTTTGCAACAATACTAGAAGCATAATCTGCACCCCTGACTTTGTTTCTATACCAATCATCGTAAGCAAAGCTCCAAAATACATGTTTGTAGCCTAAATTTTGTAATATCTTAAGAGTTCTTTCATTATATTCACCTTTTGGGGGCCTAAAAAATGTCATATGTTTATTAAATTTTTCAAAAAACTCTTTATCTAACCCTGTAACTTCATCTTCAATTTCTTTATCAGAAATTGTTGGCAAACTTGGATGATTAATTGTATGATTTCCAACTATATGTCCTTCTTCAACCATTCGCTTAACAAGATTTCCCTCAGTTTTTAAAAACGATCCAGTAATAAAAAATGTAGTACGTACATTGTTTTCCTTTAATACATCCAGTATTTTAGGTGTATAGCCATTCTCATAACCTTCATCAAACGTAAGATAAATTTCCTTTTTTGAAGTATCTCCAAGATAAACGCCATTATATTTTGATATAAGCTCAGGTGTTCCTGGATCTGCATTAGGAGTTACGTGACCCGCCATGCGGCATATTCCCCAATGTTTAATCTCTTCAATATTTTGCTGGATTGTAGCTAAAGTTAGATAATCTTCCTTATTTACATTTTCTACATATTTTCGACTATCATAACTTAATGCCCCTGTTAGCTCTTCTTCTTCTAATTTTTCTTTCGAAATATAACGCATACTATCTAATAAATCATTTTTAGTATACTTGTTACTTATAAAATAGGTAATACTAATAAAAATAATTAGTCCAAAGCATAGAATCGCTATTCTCATCTTATTTACATTATTTTTTTTCATATTTGGTAAAACATTAAACAAAGCATCTTTAATTTTTATGATCTTTTTAATTATAATCTTCATAGTTAATAATCACCTCTATAAATACTTTTCTCCTGTCATTTATATATAGGAAATAATGCAGATTTATTCCTAAAAAATTTTAAATAATAATATTTTCAAGATTAGTAACACAAATCTTCTTCTTCACATAATATAACCCAGGTTCGAAAATCTAAATTTAAAATTCTTTGGAGGTGTTTTATCGTGAGTGAAAGCAGATGCGGATGGTTCGGAGGTGGCAGTGAATGGATTTGGATTATTCTAATAATCATTATAATTTGTTGCTGCTGTTCAGGATTTGGTGGATGTTGTGATAAATAGACAAATTACTATGGAGGTACTTTATCATGAATGAAAGCAGATGTGGATTGTTCGGATGTGGCAGTGAATGGATTTGGATTGTTTTAATAATCGTTTTAATTTGTTGCTGTTGTAACAGATAATTTCTAAGAATATGTACTTAATGTAAAAATGGTAACACAAATTTTGTACTTAAATGTATTACGACCCAGATTAAACTTAAAAAAATCAAATTATTATGGAGGTATTTTATTATGAATGAAGAAAGATGTGGATGGTTCGGATGTGGCAGTGAATGGATTTGGATTGTTTTAATAATTATTATAATTTGCTGCTGCTGTTCAGGGTTTGGTGGATGCTGTAAATCATAGATTCTTGATTTAGGCAGTTATCCTAATGAATAAAATAAAAATGTCAAAATGGTAACACAAATTTTGTACTTAACCAGATTAAAAAAAATCAAATTATTTATGGAGGTATTTTATTATGAGCGATGACAGATGTGGATTTTTCGGATGTGGCAGTGAATGGATATGGATTGTTTTAATAATCATTATAATTTGTTGCTGCTGTTCAGGATTTGGTGGATGCTGTAAATCATAGATTCTTGATTTAGAAAGACAAGGTGGCGGTTCTTTTAAAGACAAGGTGGCGGTTCTTTTGTCTGAATGTATCATTCAGACAAAAGAACCGCCACCTTGTCTTTCTACTCCACTTTTAACTTTACAATTTTTGAAAACAATTATAATATTAATGCACTAGAGAATATGGTATGCTTACTGAGGTCATAAATATTAAATGATAAGGAGTATGATTATGCTACGGTTTGGCCCATCAGGAAATTCAGAAGAATTTTACAAACAAGGTTTTAAATCATCAATAGATATGCCAACTTGGTTAAAAAATATGGGACTTAATGCATATGAGTATCAATGTGGTAATGGTATCAGAGTTCAAGAATCTACTGCTGTAAAAATTGGTGAGAATGCAAAAGAAAATGATATTTTTTTAAGTATTCATGCACCTTATTATATTAATTTAGCAAGCTTAGAAGATAACAAGCGTAAGAATTCCAAAAATTATATAATTGAGACCTTAAGCCTTGCAAGGTTGATGCAAGCCAAACGTATCGTTTTACATATGGGGTCTTGCAGAGGTATAGACAGAAAGATTGCCCTAAATAGAACAATAGAAGCTTTTAAAGAGGTCATTAAAGAAACTGATGAATTAGGATATTCAGATATTACTATGTGCCCAGAGGTTTTAGGAAAAATTAATCAAATTGGTTCTTTAGATGAAATTATTGAAATATGTAAAGTTGATGATGGAATTATTCCAACAATCGACTTTGGACATATTCATGCTAGAGAAATGGGTTCTTTAAACAATATATCTGATTTCGAAAATATTTTAACAAAACTTATAAATGAACTTGGGTTTGAGCGTGTAAAACATTTTCATTGCCATTTTAGCAGAATTGAGTTTACTAAAGGTGGGGAAAAGAAGCACTGGACACAAAGCGATACTCAGTTTGGTCCTGATTTTATTCATTTAGCTCATGCACTTTTTAACAAAAAGCTTGAGCCTGTTATTATAGCTGAATCTAGAGGTGAAATGGCAAAAGATGCACTAATTTTAAAAAATATATATACTGAAGTTACGATTGGAGGAATTTAATTTGAAAAAAGTTCTTATTTTGAATGGCCCAAATTTGAATCTATTAGGAATCAGAGAACCTGATATCTATGGAAATGAGACTTTAGAAGACATTGCTAAGAAAACAAATTCCGAAGCTCAAAATTTGAATATCGATATTGATTTTGTGCAGACAAATCACGAAGGTGAAATAATTGATAAGATACACGATGCCCAAAATAAATATGATGCCATAATAATTAATCCTGGAGCTTATACTCATTATAGTATTGCAATAAGAGATGCTATCAAATCTACTAATATACCTACGATTGAAGTTCATCTATCAAACATCTATGCCAGAGAAGAATTTAGAAGTAAGTCAGTAATTGCTCCAATTTGCATTGGACAAATAAGTGGGTTTGGCAGCAACAGCTATATCATGGCACTTAAAGCTCTAGAACTGATGTAGTGAGGTAAATTATATGGATACCAACATTATTAAACCCAGGTTGAAAAATATTCGAGACAAAATGACAATAAAAAATATTGATGCAATTTTAGTATGCAAAAAAGAAAACTATTTGTATTTATCTGGTTTTACTGGTACCTATGCTAAATTAATCATAACAAAAACAAAAGCATATTTAATAACAGATTCTAGATATATTGAACAAGCAAAATATGAGGCATCATTATATGATATCTTAGATTTTAAAGGAGATCATGTTAAAGTAATAAATGATATAATTTCAGCTGAAGCGGTAAATTCACTTGGGTTTGAAAATAAATTTATCACTTATGATGAATACAAAAAATACAAAAGCAAATTGGTAATAAATAAATTTGCATCAATAAATAATATGATTGAATCATTAAGAATGATTAAAGACTCATATGAAATCGATATAATAAAAAAGTCAGTAAAAATTGCAGATGATGCTTTCTCTCATATTCTTAAATATATTAAACCTGGTGTAAAAGAAATTGATCTAGCATCTGAAATCGAATATTTTATTAGAAGACAAGGAGCCAAGGGCGTTTCTTTTGATACAATTGTTGCATCCGGTCAAAGATCATCAATGCCGCATGGAGTAGCATCAACTAAAGAAATACAAAATAATGATGCTATTATTATAGATTTTGGTGCAATCTATAATAATTATTGTTCAGATATGACAAGAACAGTTTTTTTAGGAACTCCAAAAAACGAGTTAAAAATGATTTATCAATATGTCTTGGAAGCTCAATTATTTGCTATTCAAAACATACAGATAAATAATACAGTCTACTACCCTAAAAAATATCAGAAACCAAACATGAAATGGAAAGATATTGATAAAACCGCTCGTCTTATTATTGAAGGTTATAGTTTCGGTGAAAATTTTGGTCATAGTTTGGGACATGGCGTCGGTCTTGAAATTCATGAAGGACCAAGGGTATCTGGAACTGAGGATGAGTATATCCAAAATGGAATGATTGTAACAATCGAGCCTGGAATATATGTTGAAGGATTAGGTGGAGTTAGGATTGAAGATATGATTCTAGTATCTGACTCAAAAGCAAAGATTTTAACAAGTTCATCAAAAGAAATGATAATTCTATAGAAATCGGT
>CAVYEU010000076.1:0-58515 GCA_963767415.1 uncultured Eubacteriales bacterium | reverse complement strand
CCACTAAACACCAAAATTAGTTTTAGTAAATTATCGATTTGGGTAAGTTCAGAAGATATAGCATATTTTGAGATCTCTTTTTGTGCTTCTGATACCTTCTGTTTTATCAAATCTTGGCTAAAGCTACTCTTTTTAATGTATTTCACTTCAAATATAGCATAGTAAGGAGCTTCAACCCCTGGTCTGGGTAATAAATCAATGTCAATATATCCATTTTCAACTTCATATTCGCTTTTTACATAGTAAATTTTAAGATATAGTAACTATTTTTTTTTGATGTTTCATTCTTACCAATAAATGTATGCCCAAATAATTTATCAAAGAAAGATTTAGAACTAATATCATAATAGTACTCTAGTATAGAAATAAAAAGACTTTTACCAAAACGCCGTGGCCTCAAAATAAAGATATATGGTGCTCCAACACTTTCAAAAAGCTCAATATACTTTGTTTTATCTATATAAAAGTAACCTTCATCAATTATAGTTTTATAGTCCCTTATTCCATAAGGAACTTTTTTTAACTCTTTAGCAGTATTCATTTTATATCAACTCTTTCTTTATATTCTGTTCTTATTATATCTATAATAATATTTATCTACAATAAAAGCTTTACAATATTTAATATTATTCTTTTTTTGTACATCAAAAACCTCGAATTGCTTAAATGAATACTGCAACTACCTTGGCTTTATTAAATAAAATTACGGTATTTTCATAACAGCCTATATCAGTATCTAACACATTAAATTTAAATAACTCAAAATGCACCTGTTTAATTATATCTTTAACCTTCATACCTTTATATTCTGGGAGATATTTTTCAATATTATGGATATTATACAAAAATTTGAAACAACTCTCTTTAAATCCTTCTTGTATATTTCTTTTTATATCCTTAGGTAATGGAGCCCAGTATTCTCTATATAAATAATCATATTTGAGTATTTCATTAAAATAATCTAATTCTTTTTCATAAATAATTATTTGTTTTGAAAAGTTAATTAATACACAAAATAACTCACGTATTGATAATGCTCTTTTAAAATATCCCTCTTCTTCATAATATTCAGATAAGGATTCAAAAAAATTGTAAGGAGTATTGAAATAATATTTTACTAAAAAATCAATTGATTTTTGAAACCATCCTGAATTGTGGAACTTTTCAACCATGTCCTCAATTCTCTTAAGATCCTTAAGCTCAGAATATTTTATGAATTTATTACTAAGGATTTCATATGGATGATAATCCCGATATTTGTATTCATATACATGAGCCAATCTTTTTATACATGTACCCTTTAGCATCTTTAGAAATCCCAATTGTAGCTTAGAAGTTCTTAAATTATATACAGTATTGAATGAGCTCTTAAAAGAACTCAAATCTTCAAATGGTAAGCCAGCTATTAAATCAACATGCAGGTGTATATTTTCTAACTCCTTTATTTTATTGATATTACTATACACTTTCTGTAAATCTGTTACCCTATTGATTTCTTTTAATGTTTTATGATTTGTTGTTTGAATACCTATCTCAAATTGAATAAGTCCCTTTGGAGCTTTCTTTAAGACCTCTATCATTTGATCATCAAAAAGATCTGCAGCCACTTCAAAGTGGAAGTTCTTCCCTTCTCCATATTGAATAATAAACTCAATAATTTGAATAAATTTTTGCTTATTGCAATTAAACGTCCTATCAACGAACTTAATTTGTCTAGCCTTAGATTTAATTAGCTTCAATAAATCTTTTTTTACTCTTTCTATACTAAAGTACCTAACTCCATTAAACGTTGATGATAAACAATATGAACATGAAAATGGGCACCCCCGTGAGGATTCATAGTATACTATTTTATTCTGAATTGTTGAAAGTATTAAATCAGTATATGGTGACTGTATAATGTCAAGTTCTTTGATAATTTCGTAACCCTCGTGAATTTTCACATCACCTTTTGAATTTCTGAATGCCAAACCATTGATTGAGATAAATGAATTATCTTTATCCTTAATCTTCGACAATAGATAGGGAAACGTTTTTTTCGCCTTCTCCAATAATGACATAATCAATAAATGAATTGTGATTCATTAAATCCCTTGTTTCAAATGAAACCTCAGAACCGCCTAAAATAATAGTTATGTTTTTGTCGATAATCTTTAAATTTTGTGCTAATTTAAGCACATGAGAAATATTCCAAATATAACATGAAAATGCTACAACATCTGGTTTTTCCTCATATATACCACCGAGAATATTTTCTAGATTGTCATTTATTGAATATTCTAAAATATTTATTTGGGCAATGCTTACATCACATACAGCTTTCAAATACCATGTCGACAACGAAGAATGTATATATTTTGAATTAATTGCAACTAAAACTGTCTTCATAGAATATTTTATTCCCTTCTTAAATTAAGGTAGGAACGCCATAATAAATGGCGTTCCTACCTTATACTCTTTATTTATATTATTGCTTATTTTTATACTATCTTTCAAGTGCTTGCCTTAGTATTTCTGCTTTGTCAGTTTTTTCCCATGTAAAATCAGCATCGTTTCTTCCAAAGTGTCCAAAAGCGGCTGTCTTCCTATATATCGGACGCCTTAGATTCAATGTCTTAATTATGCCTGCCGGTCTTAGGTCAAAGTTCTTTTGGACTAAATCAATTATTTTATCTTCAGGTATTTTCCCAGTTCCAAATGTATCAACTAGAATCGATACAGGCCTTGCTACTCCAATCGCATATGCTAATTGGACCTCACACTTTCTTGCTAAGCGTGCAGCAACAATATTTTTTGCAACATAACGAGCAGCATATGCAGCTGAACGGTCAACTTTAGTCGGATCCTTACCAGAAAATGCTCCGCCGCCATGTCTTGCATAACCGCCATAAGTATCAACAATAATCTTTCTTCCAGTCAAACCCGAATCTCCTTGAGGTCCTCCAACAACAAAGCGTCCTGTAGGATTTATTAAAAACCTTGTACTTGAATCAATCAAGTTTGAAGGAATAACCTCCTTTATTACCTTATCTATAATGTCTTTTTCGATTTGGTTATGCTCGATATTAGGAGCATGCTGAGTAGATATTACAACAGTATCTACCCTTACAGGCCTGTCCCCATCATATTCAACTGTAACCTGCGATTTTCCATCTGGTCTCAAATAATCTAATACACCATTTCTTCTTACTTCACTTAATTTTCTAGTTAGCTTATGAGCTAAGGAAATCGGCATTGGCATAAATTCTGGGGTTTCATCACATGCAAACCCAAACATCATGCCCTGATCCCCTGCTCCTATTGCATCTATCTCTGTATCAGTCATTTCTCCTTGCCTTGCCTCTAATGCGTTATTTACACCAAGGGCTATATCTGAAGATTGTTCATCAATTGATGTTATAACAGCACATGTATCACAATCAAAGCCATATTTTGCCCTATCATAGCCTATTTCTTTTATTGTGTTTCTTACTATTTTGGGTATATCAACATAACATGACGTCGTAATTTCCCCCATAACGACTACTAATCCAGTTGTAACTGCTGTTTCGCAAGCAACACGTGACATTGGGTCTTTCGCATAAATTGAATCCAAAATTGCATCTGATATTTGATCACATATCTTATCCGGATGTCCTTCTGTTACTGATTCTGATGTAAAAAAGCTTTTTGTCATTTTTATCCTCTCCTATATTATAAATTATCGAAAAAACTTGCATCGCTTAGTGATGCAAGTTTTTTTTCAAGCATTTTGAAATAATTCCTCAAATTCTTGACCTTCTATTTTTTCTTTTTCGATTAGAGCTGCTGCAATCTTGTGCAGTTTTTCAACATTATCATTAATAATAGCAATTATTTTCTTGTATGCGCTATCAATAATCATCTTAACCTCTTTATCAATCGCTGCCGCTATTTCCTCACTGTAGTTTCTTGCTTGAGCAAAATCTCTACCAATAAACACTTCATCATTTTCATTTCCAAGCACAAGATTGCCAAGTGTATCACTCATGCCATACTTTGTAACCATATTCCTTGCAACGCTGTTTGCACGCTTTAGATCATTATAAGCACCTGTATCAATTTCACCTAAAATGATTTCTTCTGCTGCTCTACCACCCAATGCTATCATAATTGATTCTAATAACTGTGATTTTGTATGGTATCTCATATCCTCTTCAGGTTTAAAAGAAGTATAACCTCCTGCTATGCCTGAAGGGATAATGGATATTCTATCAACCTTATCAGTTGTAGAAACTATTCTTACAGCTATAGCGTGACCAGCTTCATGATAAGCTGTCAGTTTCTTATCTTTTTCACTCATTACTCTGCTCTTCTTTTCCGGTCCTACAAGTACTTTAAATACTGCTTCTTTTATTTCTTCCATACCAATTTGTTTTTTATTTGAACGAGCAGCTAGAAGTGCTGCTTCATTTAATAAGTTTTCCAAATCAGCACCTGTAAACCCAGGTGTACTTTTTGCAAGGTCACCAAGGCTAACGTCTGAACTTAGTGGCTTCTTTTTCGAATGAACCCTCAATATTTCTTCTCTACCCTTTATGTCAGGTAATCCAACAACAACGCGTCTATCAAACCTTCCTGGTCTTAATAAGGCAGGATCTAATATATCAGGTCTGTTCGTAGCCGCAAGTATAATAACGCCTTCATTAACACCAAAGCCATCCATTTCAACCAATAACTGATTTAATGTTTGTTCACGCTCATCATGTCCTCCGCCAAGTCCTGCGCCTCTATGTCTTCCAACTGCATCAATTTCATCGATAAAAACAATACTTGGTGCATTCTTTTTAGCTTGTTCGAACAAATCTCTTACCCTTGAAGCACCAACGCCTACAAACATTTCGACAAAATCAGATCCACTGATACTAAAAAATGGTACTCCAGCTTCACCAGAAACTGCCTTTGCTAATAAAGTCTTTCCTGTTCCAGGAGGTCCAACTAATAGAACACCTTTTGGTATTCTAGCACCTAATTCAACAAATTTCTTTGGTTGTTTTAAAAATTCTACTATCTCTTTTAATTCTTCTTTTTCTTCATCAGTTCCAGCAACGTCTTCAAAAGTAATCTTCTTTTTATCATCACCAGCCATCTTTGCTCTACTTTTACCAAAAGACATTACTCTATTTCCTCCGCCACCTTGAGACTGCTGGAGAAAAAATACCCAAAACAGCACAAATATTACAATCAAGCCAATTGTAGGTAAAATCGCAACCCACCATGGCGGTGATGGTGGTAACTGGTCTTTAAATGATTTTATTTTATCTCCTTTTATTTTTGGATTAACTTCATTAATAAATGATGGAATATCTGGTATATAAATGATATACCTTGTTTTTGAATCTCCAGCATTATATGGATTGTTAATAAATTTAACAATTGCTTTGTTCCCTTCTAGTACTATTTCATCAACATTATCAACATTAATTTGTTTTAAAAGTGCAGAATAATCTTTTTCTGTAGAACTTTCATCTCGAGAAAGCAATGCTAAAACAACTAAGATAATGACAAAAAGTACTATATAGAAACTAATATTCTTAAAATATCTCAAATAGCTCCCTCCTTATACAAATGTGGTTCTCTCAATAAACATAAAATATATCGGACATAAGTACAATAATATTTATATTTATTTAAGAATTTTTGCACAACATTATTATATTATCATATGCAAAAACAAAACACAATAAACTCATACATTATTATTTCTGAGGTCTCATACATTGTAACTACCCTTAAAACTAATTGCAATACACTTAATACTATTTTCTATTGAATAATTGATGATTATATCGTATAATAAAATTATATTACATTATAGATAGATAGTAGTAAGTAAATTGAGGCAAGCCATATAGTATCATATTTACACATCAGATTAATTCTTTATAAATCGTTGTATAGCAATTTATAATCTACATGAAATAAGCATCAATGGTATACCAACTTTTATATAAAAAATCCGAAAAAAGAATCAATCATTAAAAAAATATTAAATTGTAAGGGATGTGAGTTATTATGAAACAAAACAAATTAGGTCAAAGTCAAGAAGGAAAAAAATTGTATGATGGATCAAGTAATTCAAACGAAGAGGAGAAATTAGTTCTCGAGGTAGAAGGGGCAAAACCTAGAGATCAAGAACTTGAAAATGATCATGCTGTGAATTCGAATTCTCTTAATCATGTTAAGGAAAGTGATGTCGAAGCATCCAAAGTTGTTGAAAAATTGCTTAATAAAGTCAATGGATTAAAAGTACTATTGGAAAATCCTGTAGCTAAGAAAAGGTTTATAAGCACATTAGAAATTGCACATGAAGAAGCAACAAATGAACTTCAAATATTATCAAAAAGGTATGGAGTGCCTTTGGATAATATTCTTCATGATATAGTTAAGCCAGGCAAAAATGGAAGGGATGAATTAAGACCTGTTGAGGAGATTGTACATAATCTTGAAAATATTCGTGATAAGTTTCGCAAAAAGCCGATAGAGAACGAAAGGCTAAAAGAAGAACAAGAAGCAAAAAGAGTAGAAGAAGAAAAACGAAAAAAACAAGAAGAACAAAGAAAACAAGAAGAAGAACAAAAAGTGGCGAAACAAAAACAACAAAAAGAACAAAAAGCAGAGGAACAAAAGCAAGAAGTAAAACGGAAACAAGAAGAAGCGGAACGAAAAAACCAAGAAGAAACAAAAGCAAAAGCAAAAGCAGAAGCAGAAGAAGAAGAAGAAGCAGAAGCAGAAGCAGAAGCAGAAGCAGAAGCAGAAGCAGAAGCAGAAGCAGAAGCAGAAGCAGAAGCAGAAGCAGAAGCAGAAGCAGAAGCAGAAGCAGAAGCAGAAGCAGAAGTAAGGGAAGCGGTGGAACAAAATTTACGTCAAGAAGCTGAAAATCTAGCAGAAAATGCGAGCAAGCAAAGAGTAACGGGATCATTGGATAAATTACTTAACGAATCGCTTTCATCAAATAATATAAATCGTATGGAGAAACTTGAACGTGAAAGAATGAGACAGAGAATTGGTCAAGAATTATTGAAAGACGTAGGTATTCAAATTAATGCGACAATGTTTTGCATTAAAAATGAAGTAGAAGGTAGATTCAATGTTATTATTGAAGCGGTAGAAGGAATGAATTGTAATAATAAATATACTGTTACTATTCAAAAAGATAACAACGTAAGATATATTTTAGAGGCAATAAAGACAGATGAGGATTCTATAATATGGAACTTAAAGGGCTCAGACAATGAAAACAGTATAAATATTGGTCAGAATCAAGTAGTATTAGAAGAAAATTTACCGACTGAGACTCGAAGAGTAGAAGAATCACAGCAAGCGCTTCAGAAAGAAATCGAAACTGGTATTATCCAAGGGAAGACTGCCATAAATAGCTTAAATGAGATAATAAACAGAAGGATACCAATATTACCTATTGCGCCAAGCGGTAGTGAGGTGGCTGTACCTACAAGAACATCTGAAGTCCTTGTAAGTATAAAAAAGGTTTTGGATGATTCAGATGTTGGTAATTCTGAGAAGTGTAAGGATCTTAAAACAAAGTTACAAACATTAAATACTGAGCTTAAGGGGCTAATCTCCTAAATAACTCAAAAACTTATGAGAAAGGTTTACCTGGCTTATTTATAGGTACATTAGTAACTTAGTTGGATATCAGCCCAAAACACGATATTATTTAAAATTTATTAATAAATTTTAAATAATATCCGATAAAAAACTTGTTAAGTAAATGTAAAATTTACTCGCAAGGAGTGGGGTTATGAATATAGCTACTGAGATCGAAAAAATTGCCGATACAGTTATAAATATGGCGATTAATGTAGGAACTGAGGTCGCAAAAAAGGAAGCATATATAAAGGAATTAGAAGAAAAAATATCAATGCTTGCAACATATAGAGATGTGAATCAATATATAGGAACGAAATTGGAAATAGAAGACTTATTGCAAACTATAAAAGATATTGTCATTGGTGTCTTGGGTGTATCAGAATGCTGTATTGCTTTATTGAATGCAAAAGAAAATAATAACACTTATAAAATAATAGAAGAATCAACGCTTGGAGAAAATAAAAGTATAATAACTAATCAGAAAATCATAGAATTAAATAAGGAGCTTACTACCCGGGACGGAGAAATTGTTTTAAGGAACATGGAGATCACCGAATTTTGGGGATTTAATAAAGGTGCTTTTTTAGCTAGGGCTTTAAAAAGGAAAGATGTAGTATTCGGCTTAATAGCTATCTATTTTAATAATTATGAGGGATTGAATGACATTAAAATAGAGCTTTTTAAATTGATTTCAAATCAATTGGAGCTTCATCTGGAAAATACATATCTAATTCAAAAAAAGATGGAACATAGTGAAGTGATAATTCAAAGAGAGAGACTTGTTTCGCTAGGTCAGCTTATGGGTGGAATTGCTCATAATATAAAGACTCCTATAATGTCTATTTCTGGATGTCTTGAAGGACTGACAGATTTAATCGGAGAATACCAGAAATCAATCGGAGATGGTGAAGTTACAAACGAAGACCACAAGGAAATTGCTTTTGAAATGCTTGATTGGATTAGTAAAATAAGACCACAGCTCTCTTACATGTCTGATGTAATAACTACCGTAAAGGACCAGGCAACAAATTTTTCAGTGGATTACGAATCAAGATTTAATATCGAAGAGTTGACGAAAAAAGTTGGTATATTAATGCAGACAGAAATTCAAAAAAACCATTGTAAATTGAATATTAATTTAAATACCAACAAATATTTGGTTATAGAGGGAGAAATTAATAATCTTGTACAAGCCATTAATAATATTATTTCCAATGCAGTTTATGTTTATCAGCCAGATGGCGGAATAATAGACTTCAATATTATTCAAAAGGACAAGAGGATACAGCTAAGTATTACTGATTATGCTTATGGAATTCCAATTAATGTACAGGAAAAATTGTTTAAAGAGATGGTTACGACAAAAGGGAGGAATGGAACAGGACTTGGAATGTTTGTTGCATATACTACAATAAAAGTAAAATTCGGAGGAGACATTTGGTTTGAAACAAAGGAAAACAAGGGAACAACTTTTTATATTGAAATACCTATTGCTGAAGATACTCCGGACAAGAAATCTGAAGATATGTCACTTACTGAACAGGCAAACTTTTGATACAGAGTATCAAATACTCTGTTGCTACAGGAATAATTAAACCAATAGTGAGAAAATAGCATGTGTTTAATAGTGTTGCAGATAGATTGTATCAGGAGGCCGATAAACTTGAGGAAAATATCAAATGATGATTTGAGTATTAAATACAAAATAATGATTCTTGATGATGATGAAAGTATTATATTCTCGTTGTCGCCTACTTTTAAAAAGCTTGGTTACTATTTTGTAGGGATAACAAATCCTAATGAGGGCTTGGAGATTTTAAAAAATGAACATTTTGATATTCTTATAGTTGATTTTTTAATGGAGCCTATTCATGGTGATAAAGTAGTGGAGGAGATCCGAAAATTTGATAATAATTTATACATACTTTTTTTGACGGGACATAAAAATCTTGCCCCACCTATTGAAACTATAAGGACTCTGGATATTCAGGGATATTGTGATAAAAGCGACAAATTTGATCAGCTAATACTTCTTATAGAGTCGGCATTTAAGTATATTAATCAAACACGTATTATAAGACGTTTTAGTGATGGTTTGAGTACGATATTGAATGTACTTCCCAGAATCTATCAGAGCAATACTATACACGAAATGATGAAAGAAATATTGGCATGTATAACCAAAATTTTTGGATATAAAGATGTTTTTATTCTTATTGATAATATTCATCAATACGATAATCTTAATAATATTTTTTATAAGGGAGCAGGTATTTATGAAAAAGAAATAAAGGACTTTTTATCGTTATTTGGACACGAAACTATGGAGAAGATTGGCTATGCAAAGACGAATAAAGTGATTGTTGAGTATAAAAACAGTCTTGTAGTTCCTCTTACCAATGAATACAAGAATACCCTTGGAGTAATAATTATATATATACAATCAAATGAAACGAATGAAAATATGAAATTGCTTGAGATATTTGTAAATCAGGTAGCAGCAGCAATAAACAACATTTTTCTGCATTCCTTGGTAAGCTTGAAAGAGGATGAACTAAAACGAAAGGATAACGATTTATCAAATAATTACTTTGAAACCATACAGGCATTGAGACGAACTGTCGATGCAAGGGATATCTATACCAGAGGGCATTCGGACAGGGTTGCATTTTATTCAAAAAAAATAGGGGAGACCTTTAATTTATCGAGTAAGCAAATAAAATTGTTAGAAGTTGGCGGTACATTTCATGACATAGGTAAGATCGGAATTAGAGACGATATTATATTAAAGAATCAAAAGCTTTCAGAATTTGAGTATGATCAAATAAAGCAGCATCCTGTAAGAGGAGCCAATATTCTTTCGACAGTTTCAATGTTTGAAGAAATCATACCTATTGTTTTATGCCACCATGAACGTATTGACGGGCTTGGTTATCCAAATGGATTAAAAAACGAAGAAATTCCAATGCTAGCCAGAATTATAGCGGTTGCAGATTCGTTTGATGCTATGACTTCTGATAGGCTGTATCGGTCAAAACTAAGTCTTAAAGAGGCTATCAATCAGCTGAGAATAGGGGCAGGAACCCAATTTGATAAGGCTGTCACTGACAAATTTATCGAATTATTGAAGGATTATGAAAAAATGTACAATGAAATTTCAAATACATTTAGTGCAATATATTAGTTGAGATTAAATCAAATCCTCAAAATAATATTTTGAGTAGATTCTATAACAAAATCATGGTAAAATTTGAGAAGATCTAAAATAATTTTAATTAGTGTGTTTGAAATCCTTTTATTAAGGATAATTTTTTTAGGTATTGTTTATAAAGGGGGATATAATGAATGAAATTTTCTATTCGTAGAAACTGGTTCTCTATAAAGGTTTCATTTGAAATATTTGATAAGAATAACACTGTCATTCTTAAAGCAAAGAGTAAGTTACTTTCTATAACTAAAAAGATAATAATAACTAATTCGAATTCAATTGTACGTGGAGTAATAAAAAAGAAGCTTATAAAAATATTACCACCGCAGTATGATATCTTTATCGATGAAGAGCATAAAGCAACTGTTAAAAGAAAATTAAAAGTACATAAGATGAATGTAGATATTTTTGCTGATGGTCATAGCTTTTTAATTGAAGGAGATATTGTATCCAAAAAATATGATATCCATGATAATGGGATAAAAATTGCGTCGGTGGAAAAAGATACAAATATGCTTTTGGGTACGACAAATATTGAGACATTTATAAAAGATAAAGACCTAATATTATTTGTGATAGCGTTAGAAATTACCCTTGACAGAATATCTAAAAGAGGCTTGTTGTTATGATTAATAATGCTGGAATAATTAGTCCGCTGATTAGTTATACAGAATATATTCGGGGCTTAGAGGTAATAAAGTCTAATATTAATAAAAAAGACCAAGGTGAAGAGGTTTGTATTTCTGGGGTTTTAGATTCACAGAAAACATTAATATCATATGGTATATCTTCTCATCTGGGCATAAAGGGAATTTTTGTTGCTTCTAATGAGATGGAGGCTAAGAAGGCTTATGAGGATTTATATTTTTTAGCAGGTGATGACGTAGTTTATTATCCTTCCAAAGAAATAATCCTTTTCGATATAGAAGCAAAGAGTAATGGAATAGTGTTCCAAAGATTAAATTCTTTAAATCGTATTTTACAAAAGAATTTTAAAATTGCAGTTGTATCTATAGATGCCTTGATTCAGCGGGTAGTCTCAAGGGATGTATTTGTAGAGAGCTGTCTTAATATTGATTCAAGGTCTAAATATGAAACAACCCAAATTGCGTTAAAGTTGCTGCAAATTGGTTATGAAAGGGTCGGTATGGTGGAAGCGAAAGGGCAGTTTGCTGTTCGTGGTGGAATAATAGATATCTTTCCTATAAATCTTGAAAATGCTGTTAGAATTGAGTTGTTTGATGATGAGATAGATTCTATAAGAACCTTTGATTCTAATACACAGCGCTCTATTGAAAATATTTTAGAAGTTAGAATTATACCTGCTATTGAAACACTTTATAGTGATGGTATAAAAGATTCAATCTCTGAAAAAATCCAATCAGATATATCTAAGTATATAAAAAAGCTAAATAACAGCTTTGATAAGGGGAAATTAAGACAAATTGAAGAAAAATTAATTGCGGATTTGTTAAAGCTGAAGACCGATTATCATTTCCCGGGAATTGATAGGCTTATTCCTTATATAATGCATGATGAGAATTCAATTATTGATTATATCATAGATCCTATGATAATTTTTTTAGATGAGATCAAAAGAATAAATGAAAGAATAGATGTAATGCTGTTTGAACATAAAGATTTATGCGAAAGACTAGTGGAAAATGGTAAAGCGTTACCTTCTATTTTTTCTATATATTTAAACAAGGTACAACTAAATAATATATTTAGTAAAAATTACTTGGTAAATTTAAATCCCTTCACTTTGAATGAAGAAAAGCAGTCTAATCAAAAACATATTGATATAAACGTAAGATCAGTAAATTCGTATGCAGGTTACTTCGAAATGCTTTTGAATGATATAAAAAATTGGATTAAAAAAAAGTATAAAATTTTGATTTTAGCAGGAACTAAGGGCAAAGGCGAACATCTGGTTGAAACCCTAAACTTATCTGATGTACTGGCAGTGTACACTGATGACTTGACTCGCGAGCTGCAAAGCGGTCATGTGGTTGTGACTTGTGGAAGGCTAAACTCTAGTTTTGAATTCCCTCAAATTGGTTTTGTGATTATTAGTGATTCAGAGGTATTTGGAAAGGGAAAATGGGCAAAAAAGCATTCTAGCAAGAAGTCCCAAGTAAATATCGATTTATTTACTCAACTTGCCATCGGTGATTATATTGTTCATCAAAACCATGGTATTGGGCAGTATGTTGCACTTCAGACTTTATTAATTGATGGCGTAACAAAGGACTATATTAAGATTAGATACCTAGGGGATTCGTTTTTATACATACCAATTACTCAACTTGATTTGATTCAAAAATATATAGGATCAGAAGGAAGTATACCTAGATTAAATAAGCTTGGAACTAGCGAATGGTCGAAATCAAAAGCAAGAGTTAAGGAGTCTTTGTTTATTGTTGCGAAGGAACTAGTTAGCTTACATGCAAAAAGAGGGACACTAAAGGGTTTTGCTTTCTCGAAAGATACAATTTGGCAGCATCAGTTTGAAGAATCGTTTCCGTATGAAGAAACTGATGATCAATTAAAATGTATTAATGAAATTAAAATTGATATGGAATCTGAAAAACCCATGGATCGACTTTTGTGTGGGGATGTGGGTTATGGTAAGACAGAAGTTGCTCTAAGAGCTATTTTCAAGGCCGTTATGGATGGAAAGCAGGTTGCATATCTTGTCCCTACTACAGTCTTAGCACAACAGCATTTTAATAATTTTATAGCGAGGATGAAAGATTTTGGTGTGCAGGTTGATTTATTGAGTAGATTTAGAACGAAAATGGAACAGAAGAAGGTTGTTGAGGCATTGAATAAAGGTATGGTTGATGTACTAGTTGGAACACACAGAATTTTGCAAACTGATTTACAATTTAAGAATCTTGGTTTATTGGTTATTGATGAAGAACAACGCTTTGGTGTTATGCATAAGGAAAAAATAAAGAATTTAAAGCCAAACGTAGATATATTAACTCTCACGGCAACTCCGATTCCTAGAACATTACATATGTCACTTGTGGGAATCCGAGATATAAGCGTTATCGAAGAGCCTCCTAAAGACAGATACCCAGTACAAACTTATGTAATGGAATATAATATTGATGTTATTCGCGATGCAATCATTCGTGAGATTGCAAGAGGTGGCCAGGTATTTTATTTATTTAACAAGGTAAAAAGTATACAGTTTAAAGCAAGTCAAATTGCAGGTCTTGTACCTGATGCAAAGGTGTTAATTGCGCATGGACAAATGCAGGATGGTCAGCTTGAAAATTCTATGACAGAATTTTTAGAAGGTAAGTACGATGTTTTAGTATGTACTACAATCATAGAATCTGGTCTTGATATGCCAAATGTTAACACTATCATTGTTGAAAATGCTGACAATATGGGGCTTGCACAGTTATATCAACTAAGAGGAAGAGTGGGAAGATCGAATAAATTGGCTTATGCCTATATTACACATAAGAAAGACAAGGTAGTATCTGAAGTTGCGCAAAAGAGACTTCAAGCAATTCGTGATTTTACCGAATTTGGCTCTGGATTTAAAGTGGCAATGAAGGATTTGGAAATAAGAGGTGCCGGAAATTTGATTGGAAAAGAGCAGCATGGACAAATGGAGACCGTCGGTTATGATATGTATTGCAGATTATTGGAAGAAGCAGTAAAAGAAATAAAGGGAGAAACGAAGATTGAAGAGTATTTTGAAATTGCAATAGATCTAGATGTTAATGCCTATATAGAATCTTCATATATAAGTGAAGAAGATCAAAAGATTAATATATATAAAAAAATTGCAGCTATTGCTGACGATAAAGACATGCATGACATAAAAGACGAACTGTTAGATAGATTTGGAAGCTTACCACTTGCAGTCTTAAATCTTATAGATGTTGCAATTATTAAATCAATGGCAAGAAAAGCTGGTGTAAACAATATTTTACAAAAAAATGATTCGATATTGATCTGTTTTGCTGAAAGTCGAGGTATTGATCTAAAGATGCTCAGTATATTAATAGGGAAATACAAAAAGAAGCTTTTGTATTCTGCAAATGATAAGCCCTATTTGACATACAAGGTTAAAGATACTAATCAAGTGGAAATATTAGGAAATATTAAGATTCTATTACAAGATATTAAAAAATTGCAGGAAGCAGAATAATTTTATATAATATTTTTATACATATGATTAATTAAGGGGAGATAAAAATTGGATAAAAAGATGATGTACGGCTTAGGTGCAATTGTTCTAATATTCGGGTTAATTACTTACGGGTGTATTGCTTATTATGATGCACAAGATACTGTAGCAAAAGTTCAAGGTGAGAAAATAACCAAAACCGAATTGCAATTCTTTATCGCTCAAGTTGTCGACCAGATGGAAAAATCATCAAATTTGACAGACCAAGCTTCAAAAAAAGCATTCTGGAATTCAAAAATTGAAGGACAAGATGCAAAAGCTGTAGCTAAGGACAAAGCCTTAGACAAGGCAAAAGAGCTAAAGATCCAATTAATTAAAGCAAAAGAGCAAAGTGTGACGTTATCAGATGGTGATATTAATTATATTAATCAAACAAGGGACAATATAGTGCAACAAGCAGGAAGTAAAACACAAGCAGATCAAAACTTTATGAATAGCTATGGTATAACTGTCGACCAGTATATGGATGTTTTGAAAGAACTGATGATAGTTTATAAGTATATGCAAGGTAGAGCAGGAGCATATAAAATGACTCCAGAGCAATTAAAGTCTTATTACGATAAAAATATGGAAAATGCGAATATTACAACTGTAATTCATATTCTCCTTTCAACTGTGGATGCTAATCAAAAACCATTACCTAAAGAAAAAATAGCTGAAAAAGAGAAGAAGGCAGAAGATTTATTACAAAAAGTAAAAGCTGGACAAAACATGAAAGATTTAGCAAAAGCTAATTCGGAAGATCCAGGAGTAAAAGAAAATGAAGGGGTTTACACGTTTTCTAGAGGACAGATGGTTAAAGAATTCGAAGACTGGGCTTTTAAAGCAAAACCAGGAGATTCTGGAATAGTAAAGAGTAGCTACGGATATCATGTAATTAAGAAACCTACATTTGAAGAAATAAAAGATACAAATGTAAAGCAGGCATTAGGACAAGAATTATATAACGCTGAAGTTCAAAAATGGAAAACTGATCCGGCATATAATATAGTCAAAAATCAATCAGAATTTGATAAGGTTATAATAAATAGATAAGGTGCATAGGGCAGTGACAGGGGACGGTTCCTTGACACACACGACACGTGTGTGTCAAGGAACCGTCCCCTGTCACTACCCTATTATTTCCCTCTTCCTATGCACCTTATCATTTTTCTACTAAAAATGTATAAAAGGCTATAAAAAAATAAATACTAAAAAAAGTATTATTAAGAAAATGAATAAGGGAGGTAAATAACTTGAAGGCAACAGGAATTGTTAGAAAAATAGATGATCTAGGTAGAGTAGTAATCCCAAAAGAGATCCGAAAAACACTTAGAATAAGAGAAGGAGATCCTTTGGAGATATTTACAGATACAGAAGGTGAGATTATATTGAAAAAATATTCACCAATTGGTGAATTGGGGGATTTTGCAAGTGAGTATGCTGAATCTTTACACAAAGCAAGTGGACATATTACATGCATAGCAGATAAGGAATCCATTATTGCTGTTTCTGGTATAGGATCGATAAAGAAGGAATTACTCGAAAAAGCATTGAGCCAAGATATGGAAAGAGTCATAAATGAAAAGAATATTTTTATCGCAAAATCAAATGAAGATCTTCAAATTTCAATTATAGGAGATGAGTCAATTGGTAGAAAGTATTCTGCTCAGATTGTATCTCCGATAATATCTGAAGGAGATCCAATTGGAGCTGTTATGCTTTTGTCAGTGGATCCAAACATTAAAATGGGTGAAATTGAAGCGAAGTTAGCACAAACAGCTGCGACTTTTTTGGGAAAACATTTAGAACAATGATTTAGACATGATTATTGGATTTGCTATTTAGGTGGTATAATTAAATTATGGATAGAGAAACAACTATAAGAAACGATAATAGCAAAACTAACGAAAGTTAGTGACGCAAAGCCATGGATCTAAAGCAAATTGCTATGATAGCCAGGTTGCCGAAAGATAGTTGTTTTTTTGTCTCAAAAATATCTTTGTAAGATTTTCTAATGTAAAACAAGCCATTAGGACAGTCGCAGTATTTCAGTTAGTTCTATTATTATTTATTAATAAAATGAATATTATATTAACTAATATCCATAATAAGCAATATGGAGGCTGATATATTATGGAGACCCGTGGTTATAAACAATTTTATAAACTGTTTGTTTTGATAATGATATTTGTAGTATTAGCTATATTTGGTTCCTGTAATAATACTCAAAGGAGAGTACTAAATGAAAGATATGTTAAGAATAATGTATTTTTCGAAAATGAGAATGTTGGTGGCAAAAAAGGAAAAGAGATATTAAAAAAGATTGAAAAATATGCCATAAAAGTAAATATTGGACCAATTAACGAAACGTTTGATCCGGCAAAGTGGGAAGTTGTGGGCATGGCGAAAAGTGGACGAAGGGTTGATATTGATAAAACACTTTATTCTGTGATAAACTCAGAAGAAGGTAGACGAGCTAACTTGGTTATTGATGAGGTTAAGCCTGATATGTCTGCGAGAAGGCTGAAAGAAAAAGTCAGATTAATTGGTGAGTACAAAACTGAGCTTTTAGATCGAAATGACTCTAGGATAAATAATATTTATTTAGCATCAAGGTATATTGATTGTAAAAAGTTACTACCAAATGAAGAGTTTTCTTTTAATTCAATACTTGGAATGAGGACTAAAGATAAAGGTTATGAAATTGCGCCAATAATAATCAGAGCAGAGAATGGTTATAAAAAAGGCTATGGGATAGGGGGTGGTATATGTCAACTTTCGACAACAATCTTTAATGTAGCAAGATATGCAAACCTCAAGATAACAGAGCGACATATTCATACAAAAGATGTTGGTTACATTCCGCTTGGTGAAGATGCAACTGTTTCCTTCGGTAGTAAAGATTTCAAATTCAAAAATAATAAGAAATATCCGATAATGATTAGAGTATTTTTATCCTCAGATTTAGTGACAGTAAAAATATTTGAGAATAGTAATTGATTTGATATTTATCTTTTTAAAATATTTGATATAATTTGAAATATACTTGCTTAAGGTAATAATTTTTTATTGAGACAAGTATTAACATGTACTGACGGTCACAAAAATGTGATTTTGTGACCTAATACAGTATATAATATTAGAGGGGGATCACTAAATGACAAAAAAAGAAGTATTAATTAATAATCAAAGTGGATTGGAATCTAAATCAGTTGCTTTACTTATTCAGAAAGCATCAAGCTTTAAATCCGGAATTTTTATAGAAAAAGGTGAGAAAAAAGCAAATGCAAAGAGTTTGCTGGGGCTCTTGTCTTTGGGTATTGGTGATGGAGCTAAAGTGACTATAATTGCTGATGGAGAAGATGAAGAGAAAGCTATCACTGAATTAGAGGAATACTTAAAATCAGATTCACTAACGGTTAAATAAAAATCCATATTATGTTAAGCAGCTAGATAATATATAACAAAGAACTCAAAAGAGGATAAAAGCTTTCTATGTTTAACATTTCAGAAGAATTAAATAACGCGCCAACAAAACCTGGTGTATATATTATGAAGAATGAAGATAATGAAATAATATATATAGGCAAAGCAATTATTCTAAAAAATAGATTGCGGCAATACTTTAATTCGCTTAGTAATCAAACCCAAAAAAACAGGGTAATGGTCAGTAAAATCAAGGAGTTTGAGTATATTGTTACAGACTCTGAACTTGAAGCGCTAATCCTTGAGTGTAATTTAATCAAAAGATATAAGCCAAAGTTTAATATTTTACTTAAAGATGATAAACACTATCCATATATTAAGGTTACTCTAAATGAAGACTTTCCTCGTGTTTTTATGACACGGAGAATTGAAAAAGATGGTGCAAAATATTTTGGTCCATATACTAATGTTTTGGCTGTTAGGAGCGCATTGGATCTTATTAAGAGTCTATTTCCAATCAAATTATGTAAAAGGAATATTTCGTTGGTAGGCAAAAATTATGATAGACCTTGCCTTAATTATCATATTAACCAGTGTCTTGCACCATGTCAAGGAAATGTAGAAAAGAAAACATATAGAGATATGATGCAAGAAGTATGCGATTTTTTAAACGGAGATCATGATGAAATAATACAGAAATTAACAGTTGAAATGGAGGAAGCTTCAGCAAACTTTGAATTTGAGAAGGCTTGTGAAATTAGAGATAAGATACAAAAGTTAGATCATATAAAAGAGAAACAAAAAATCATATTTCCTTCATTAAATAACCATGATGTAATAGCATGCGCCAGAAATGAGATTGATTCTTGTATCGAATTATTCTTTATAAGACAAGGGAAATTAGTTGGAAGAGAAAATTTTATTTTTGAAAATACCGGAGATATTAGTACTGATGAACTTTTGAGTTCTTTCATTAAACAATTCTATAATAATGCTGAGCATTTACCTGATAATATCATGCTACAATCTGACATTGAAGAAAAAGAAGTAATTATCGATTGGCTAAGCAAAAATGAGGAACAGAGGTTGATATATTGGCTCCGAAGGGGGGAGAAGGCAAGGTTCAGCTGATCACGGAAATGATAGAGCGAAATGCTGAAGTTTCTTTAAAGTCATTTGAGGGAGAAGGAAAAATGTGAAAGGGATTGGCTATAACTGGGACTTAGACCGCTTGCTAATATATTAGAATTAAAAGCATTTCCTAATAGGATTGAAGCATATGATATTTCAGGAATTACGGGAAATTCTGAGATTGTTGCATCGATGGTTAGTATTCGAAGAAGTAGTATCTACGAATAAAAGTGAGTATCGATTCTGTTATCAGGTTAAGTGGCAGAGGGAGCTAGCACGACTACTTAAGCAATGGAGGAGGTTATTTATAGGAGGCTTAAGCCCTTATAGTAACAATATTGCAGAATAATGATGGCAGAAAAAAATCAGAATAGTTTTTTGAAAAAAACCAGATTTAATACTCGTAGACGGTGAGTGGGCACGTTAATTCGGTATTGTCAGTAATGTCAAGATTCAATGCTGACATACCTGTATGGTGGTATGGTTAAAACTAGTGATCATAAATTAAGGGGATTAATATCCAATAATGTTGAGATTGATTTTGCAAAAATATTATTGCTTGCCCAGGCTCATTGTATCAATTCAAAATGAAGCACATAGATTTGCAATGGAATATACTAAGGTTCCTTCAGGAAAAAGAGGTATACTGAGTCAGAGCTTGATAAGATAGAAGGAATTGGGAAAAAGAAAAAAGGCCTTTGTTTCTTCAAACATTTGGATCAATTCAAAAAAATAAAGGCAGCTACAGTGTTATGTCAACTTGGAAGAGGTCAGTGTAATAAATAAATCTATAGCGGAAAAGATTTATAAGTATTTCATAAAGCATAACAAGCTTAATAATACTTATTGCTTTGGGGAATTAATTAAGTATATAATATATTTTAGTTTTAGCATTTATGTATACTTGAAAGGACACAAGGTTTGATGATTTAATTCTTGGAGCCAGAGAATATTATACTTAAGAAAGTTGATGATGAACTATTTACAGATCTGAAATTTAGTAACTTTTTTGCAGTTTCTCCTTGTGAAAAGGATTTTGATCAACTAATTCTGTTTTTGCATAAGAGGAAAAAAAGTATTTTGAATACTTTTAAGTTTTTGAAAAGAAAACAAACTTATTTGATAGGAAGATATTGTGCTAAAAAAGCAATTTCATTGATTGCGGAGGAAGAGTCACTCCAAAATATTTATATTGACACAGTTGTTCTCTAGCCAACCAATAGTTATTAATCAATCCAATATACAAACAAGTATAACTCACTGTGATGATCTGGCTTGTGCCATTGGTTTTTGTGAACAGTATCCTATGGGCATTGATCTTGAAAAGATTAATAAAGATAAGGTTGAAGTTATTAAGACTCAAATTACAGCAAATGAAACAAAGTTTTTTGAATTGCTGTCCTGTGAATATGAAAAAATCTATACTATACTTTGGACTGCAAAAGAAGCATTATCAAAAGTTCTTAGAACTGGAATGATGACACCTTTTAGCTTATATGAATTGGATAGTCTTAAAACTAAAGAATCATTACAGACTAAATATTTTACGTTTGAGGGAACTTATAAAAATTTTGCACAATATAAAGTAGTATCATTTGAAATGAATGGCTATATATGTTCAATTGTATATCCAAAAAATTGTGAAATATATCTTTAAAAATTTATATTAGGAGGAATAGAAATGATTACTTATGTATTTCCGGGGCAAGGTTCGCAAAAAAAAGGTATGGGAGCAGAGTTCTTTGATGAATATAGAGAATTTGTTGCGGAAGCAAATAAGATTCTAGGATATTCTATAAATGAACTATGTCTTTTGGATCCAGAGAATAAACTCAATAATACTGAATATACACAACCTGCTTTGTATGTAATTAACGCTTTAAGCTATATAGACAGAGTGAAAAAAACAGGGGTGGTTCCTGACTATGTTGCTGGTCATAGTCTTGGCGAATATAATGCTTTGTTTGCTGCAGGTGCATACGATTTTGCAACTGGTCTTGCTATTATAAAAAGACGCGGCGAACTAATGGCTAAGGCTACAGGTGGCGGAATGGCAGCTATAATTGGTTTAACAGATCAGAAAATAAAAGAAGTGCTAGAGAAAGAAAATTTAAACAATATTTCTGTAGCAAATTATAACTCGCCGCTACAAATAGTTGTCTCAGGTCCGACGGAAGAAGTCAAAGCAGCAAAACCTTATTTCGAAACAGCAGGAGCAAAAGGATATATTCCTCTTAATGTAAGTGGTGCGTTTCACTCAAAATATATGGAGAAATTTAAATTGGAATTGGAAGAATATTTAGAGTTATTTAAGTTTTCTGAATTAAAAATACCTGTAATTTCAAATGTTTATGCTAAAGAGTATACCACAGGATCAATCAAAGAAACATTAGCTAAGCAGTTAGTAAGTTCAGTTAGATGGACAGACAGCATTAAATATCTAATGGATAAAGGAGATATGAAGTTTGAACAAATAGGGCCAGGTAATGTTTTGACTAGTCTTATAAATAATATAAAGAAGGAATCATAAAATGAAACAAATACTAGGAATTATTCCAGCTAGGAAAAATTCTAAAGGCATTCCAGGTAAAAATCTTAAATTATTTAATGGGAAACCACTAATTGCTTGGTCAATCGAAGAAGCACTAAAATCTAAGTATATTAATAGATTGATAGTATCTACTGAAGATACTGAAATCGCAGAGATTTCCAAGTTCTATGGTGCCGAAGTCCCTTTTTTAAGGGCTAAGGAATTAGCTGATGATATTACTTCAACGGCTGATGTGGTTTTAAATTGTTTAGACCAATTACAATATAGTCAGGGATACCAGTCTGACTATATTGTTTTACTTCAGTGCACATCTCCAAATAGAACATACAAGCACATTGATATGGCATTAGAAAAAATGGTTGAGAATGAAAATATTTCTGATTCATTATTATCAGTTTGTGAAGCTGAACACTCACCCTTTTGGATGAAGGTCATCAATAATGATTTTTTAGAAGATTTTATAAGTCACAACAGAAAAGATTATCACAATAGGCAAGTATTGCCTGCTATTTATAGATTGAATGGTGCAATTTATATCATAAAACCAGATTCTTTAAAAAAAAATAAAGATTTCCAGACTTTAAACTCTATTCCGTTTATTATGGATCATCCAGATTCTATTGATATTGATTGTGAGATAAGCTTTAAACTTGCAGAGATATTTCATGGAAGGGATTGACATGATACCGTTATCTGTCCCATATTTAGATGGAAATGAATTAAAATATATAAAAGAGTGTATGGATACAAAACATATATCCACATCTGGAAGTTTTGTTGAAAAATTTGAACATAAATTCATAGAGTATATAGGGCTAAAATACTGCTTAGCCACGGTTAGTGGAACAGCAGCTTTGTGTCTGGCTTTATTGGTAATTGGCTTAAAAGCGGGAGACGAGGTTATTGTACCATCATTTACATTTGTTGCTACAGTTAATTCGATAATTTATTGTAATGCAAATCCAGTGTTTATAGATATCAATGAGGATTCACTTACAATTGATCCTTATAAAATAAGAGAAATGATTACTGCTAAAACGAAGGCAATCTTGGTAGTGCATGTATATGGGATCCCTGCAAACATGGATGAGATTTGTAGAATTGCAAAAGAATACGGATTATACGTTATAGAAGATGCTACAGAATCTTTAGGTTCAGAGTATAACGGGCTTAGAACTGGAACAATTGGGGATATAGGATGTTTTAGCTTTAACGGAAACAAGATAATCTCGACAGGTGCAGGTGGAATGCTTGTAACTAATAATTCGTTTTTTTTTGAACGTGCTAAATTATTAAGTTCTCAAGCTAAAATGCTACTACCAAACAATAGCTACTATTATGAAGATATTGGGTATAATTATAGGCTGCCAGCCATTCTAGGGGCCTTAGGGATTGGACAGTTAGAGAATCTGAATCTTATTATAGATAAAAAAAGGTCAGTAGCTTATACTTATAGTAAATTACTTTCAGGTTTTGATAAGTTGATATTACCGAATGAAGGTAGGGAAATAAGATCTAATTATTGGCTTTATTATATAGTACTAAAAAACATAGATAATGTAGAGCAAATAAGAAATAATTTAATGTCATTTTTAAAAGATAATAATATCGAGACTCGTCCATTTTTCAAACCTATTCATGCTATGCACCCATACAAGAACTTTAGACACACAAGCATGAGCATTACAGACAGTGCTTCCAAAAGAGGACTAAATCTCCCAACTTCACCATCTTTAACCACACAAGAAATCGAATATATTGTAAATACAATTATTAATTTTAGTGAGTACCAATAATGTGCTAATTAGATTTAGCCTGACTTGCCTTACCTTACCCTGCTTCAACAAAAGATATATGAATTTCAAGTACTTCTTCATCATCAAATAATAGTGGGATACATATTATTGTTTGTTTAGTTTGCGAACAGCTTACTTTATCTGAGATTATTATCGTAGGAGGTGTAATGTCAACTAAAAAGTTTTGCTTTGGTAATAAGCCTAGGTAATTTCCCATAATCATATTTGCCATCTCAGCAAATGCACTTTTTCCTATATCATCAAGTTCACCATCTCCAACATCAGTTTGAATTCCAAACATAGCTGAAGCTATCCTGCGTGCATTTCTAGTAGTCGTCGAGAACATAGCCTGACCCCTAATGCTTCCAGTAATACCAATTATTGCTGCAATACCACTAACTGAATAAGGTGATTGTCTAGTATATACTTTGCCTACCTTTGTATTTACATTAGCAGCTTCTAATAATATCCGTTTACTAGTTTGAATTATCGGGTTTATATACTCTACATTCATTTTAAAATCCTCCTAAATAGTAATCTTATTTATTTTAAAGATATTATATCAAATTTTTTTTTCAAAGCATAGCAATTTATAGAGCTCCCGGAAAAGAACATAAGAAACAAATGGTGCTTCGCTATTTCAAACTACTTAGATTTATAAGAAAGAATCCCAACTTTAAGCAAGTATAACTTTAACTTGTTGTCTCCCATTTTGGTTCTGAACCTTTCAAATAAGATATAACTGCTGCTAAAAGGCTAATTATAAATGAAATTAAAAATGCTGTTTGAAGACCTGAAATAAAATGGTCTACAGCTATTCCTTCTGATCCTACCTGTGTTCCAGTAAATAATCCTTGTAAAGCTTTGGGGTCGATACTTGATGAAATAATAGCCATAGTAAGGGCTATGCTTATTACACTTCCAGCGTTGTTCATCATGGTTCTCACACCTGCCGCAATTCCTCTGCGTTCTACAGGGACGGATCCCATTATAGCGCTTATGTTTGGAGGGAAAAACATACCTGAACCAAAACCTGATATAAACATCCAAATACATAGCTCCAAAATTGAAGTATTAATTGATATTCTTACCATACCAAGTAACCCAATTGCAGATATCAAAAGACCTATAGAACTTAACTTTCTTGGACCGAACCTGTCAGAGAGCCATCCGCTGATTGGGGCTGTTATCATCATAGAAATAGCAAATGGGGCAAGTAAAATGCCTGACACTATAGGATCAATTGCTTTTATTCCTTGAAAGAAAAATACGAGTAAAAATGTTATTGCTCCCCTAGCAATACCATTTAACAGATTACTACTATATGCAAATAAAAGAATCTTTGATCTGAAGAGTTCTAAGTCAAACATTGGCTCTTTAGTTTTAGATTCGACATATAGGAATAGAGTTAAAAATAACACTGCGATAATAAATAAAATTATAATATATATTTTAAACCACCCTAAAAAACCTCCAAAAGTCAGGGCGAGCAATAATGATGTGATTCCTATAGTAAATGTTATTGTTCCTCTCCAATCAAACTTCTGTCCTTGAGGAAGAATATCTATTTCTTTAAGTTGAATGCTTGCCCATATTGTGCCAATAATGCCAATAGGAATATTTATATAAAATATATACCTCCACCCAAAATTAATAAATGCGCCTCCTAAAATTGGACCAATTACAGAAGCTACACTTATTACCATGCCATTTATACCCATTGCTTTTCCAAGTTCATTTCTGGGAAATGCATCAACAACTATAGGTGTGCTGTTTGCAACAAGTAATGCCCCGCCTATTGATTGGATAAATCGGAACAAAATCAATTGCCATCCATTTATACATAACCCACATAATATTGAGCCAACAGTGAAAACGACAAAACCAGCAATATAAAGCTTTTTCCTACCAATCATATCTGCAACTCTACCAATAGATGGTACAAGGATTGTTAATACAAGCATATAAATCATAATAGTCCACATAATTGTGTCTATATTAGCATTCAAATCCTTCATAATTGCAGGTAATGCTATTATCAGTGTACTTCCACTTAATACTGAAAAAAGTGCTCCTAATGTAGTACAAGATAGAGCAATCCATTTGTATTCTATTTTCTTCATCTATCTTATCCTCACTTTCTTTAGGATTATATTATATATCACACAAATACTTCTGTCTTCATAGAATATAAAGAATTAATAGAAACGGGCAAGGAATGGTTGAGACATGTATACTTTTATGAGGTTAACACGAGCATATAATTTATCTGATGAAATTACTTTTGATGAAAATTCAAAAATAGTATTCTTTAGTGATTGTCATCGAGGAGATAAAAGCAAAGCTGATAATTTTTATCCAAACTGTAATATTTATCTAACTGCTTTGGATTTTTACTACTCAAATGGGTATATATATATTGAACTGGGTGATGGGGATGAATTATGGGAAAATGATAAATTTCCAACTTTATTTAATGCCCATGATACTGCTTATTTGCTTTTGCAGAAATTTTATTTAGACAAGAAACTTTATATGTTGTGGGGAAATCATGATGTATTTAAAAGTCATGAAACCTATGTAAAAAATAATTTTTACAGATATTACGATTCAAGCACAAAAAGCTATAAACCTCTTTTTGAAAATATCAAAATACATGAGGGGTTGATTTTAAAATACAACTATACTCCTTATAAAATATTTGTATTTCATGGACATCAGGGCCATATCTTTGATGATATATTATGGCCTTTTTCACGTTTTATAGTACGTAATTTTGGCAAACCTTTAGAACTACTCCATAGTAGAAGTCGTATTTATCAAATAAGAAATGAAAAAAAGTTACAAACAACTGAAAGAAATATTAAGCTGTGGTCTAAATACAAGCACCATTTAGTAATTACAGGACATACTCATAAGCCAGCTTTTCCAAAGCCTGGACAAATTCCATATTTTAATGATGGTTGTTGTGTTGAGAATGGCTATATTACTTGTATTGAAATACAAAATGGAGAGATTTCTTTAGTAAGGTGGAAAAGAAGCAATGATTCTATAGATAACCTATCAGTAACAAGAGAAGTTTTTGGAGGTCCTAATGAAATTACAGCCTACTTTCAAAAATAGACTATTTGACAAAGGTCAATTGTAAAGGTAGATTCCACCCTACAAGGAATCTAAAAGTCAACGCATTCGGATGAAAAATACTAGCTATGGTTACAGTTCAGATGTGCTTATCCTAAAATTAAATATTATTAATTTTAGGATAAGCACATCTGAACTGTAACCATAGCTAGTATTTTTTTTGCACAAGGTATTTCCTAAAGTATAAAAAAATGTTATAATAAATATCGTAAAACATCAAATAACATTTACATCAACCAATTTTTATTATTCAATATTATTTAAGTATATTATTATTGTGAGATGGTAGCTGTTGTTAAAAGTATCTGTGTATCTGTAAATATGAAAGGAGTAAAAAAATGTCACAACTTATTGACGCTATTAAAAGACATACACCAATTGATGAAATTAGACAATTAATTACCGATTCAAATTTAAATGAAAAAGAGGAAATAACTCAAGAAAACCCTCTTGGCAAAACACCACTGATTTATGCAGTAGAAGAAGGTCTTCAAGATGTTGCTGATTTACTTATTGGATCTGGCGCAGAAATTGATAAGACTGATGAGGTCGGTAATACGTCTTTGTTGCATGCAATTTTAAATAATAGACTTGAAATGGTAAAATTCCTTTTAGAAAAAGGAGCAAATAAGGACAAAGCCAGGGAGGCTGATGGAGCAACACCTCTTATTTTTGCTGTTTCATGTAGACATACAGATATTGCGAGGCATCTTATAGCAATTGGATGTGATATAAATAAATGTGATAATAATAAGAATAGTCCATTAATGTTTGCATCACAAGAATGCAACCTAGACATTATAAAGATATTAATAGAAAACAATTGTATTATAAATAGTCAAAATAATAATGGTCTTACAGCGTTAATGTATGCTGGATGGAATAAATCTGATTCTGATTCACCTGATGATGTTGTTGAAATTGCAAGATTAATTTTAGAACATAGCCCCCCAGAAGATAATTGTATAAATATAAGAAATAAATCAAATACAAATGCGTTATCTTGCGTTTTAGACAGAGGTATTAATATACCATTTATAAAAATGCTAATTGATAAAGGAGGAAATGTAAATATTCAAGATTTAGAAGTTGGAATGTCCCCTTTACACCAGGCAATATGTAGAGGAAACGAAGAAATGATAAATATACTTATTGAAAATGGAGCCGATATTGAAGCTAAAGATATTGATGGATTTTCTGCCCTACATTTTTTTGTAAGAAGTGATCATATAGAAGATAAAGAAAAAATAGAAACAAACAAGAACATTATTTTAACTTTAATAAAAAATGGAGCAGTTGTTAATTTCGAAATAAATAGATATTATCATGAAAAGTGTCCAAATAAAGAGATAGTTCAATTTATTGATAGACTTAGTAAAAATTTAACGTATCAAGTTTCGCTTATTAAAAGTAATATACAAGCTAAATTGAATCAGATTCTTTCAGTAATAGGCAATTGTAATAGTTCAGAATTAGAAAAAGAATACTTAAAAATTAAAAATATTCAAAGAACAGTTAAGTCCATATGTAGTAGACCAATATTAGATATTTATAAGTTTGAAATGCTTAGAACCTTAATTAAAAAGTTGAACAATAGAATGGATCCAATAATGTTTGATGTCTCTTTAATATCACTTTTTGATAAAATCAATTTTTTTAGCCGTGATTTGTCTAGTATTGTTATTGATTTTGCTAAAGATATGCCTCGTAAAAAAAATATTAATGAAAGTATAAGTATGATGAAGGGGACTATATCAGATTTAGTTAAAACTTCTGATGTCATGAGAAGATCCATTTAGAGAGTAGTTTTATAGATAAAAAAATAAGGGCTTAGCCCTTATTTTTTTATCTATAAAGGATTTTCTTTTTAATTTATCGAGTAAAAGGAGAGTTTTTGCTCTCAGAATGGCCTCTATCTTTATTTTTACTATCTCTTGTAGGATTATGATGTAAACTAATATTTTTATTATTTGGATCAATAGGTGGAAATAAGTTCCGATCCTTGGACAAAGGCGATGAAAAAGGGACTGCCATTAATTTGGGTAATTTATAGCTACTAAGTTGATTTTTATTTTCGCTTATTGGCCTTTCGTGGTCTGCTGCTGATGATGCTACAGAAGTTGCTGGCGCATATGCTGCTGATGCTGTAGAGTGTAATGGTACTAAACGATCCGGATTCTGAGGATGTTTTTCTAACTTCATTTTATTAATAATAAGCTCACTAGGAGATGTACAGGAAGGAAAAGGTGCTGATATTAGTACAGAGGGATGTGCAGATACTGATGATGGTCGAGCTGACGAAGAGGAACGTAATGCTGACGATGGCCAAGCTGATGCTGAAGAATGTGATACTGACGATGGTCTAGGTAGTGGTATTATTCTTGGATCATGTATTAATACAGTGGGATGTGTACGTGATGGTTGTATCTGGGTTGCTAGTGATTTTATTGTTGGATCTGATGCAGAAGTATATGCAGGTTCTGATGATGAGCTAGCCGATGATTCAAAGGGCTGTACAGGTGATGGTAGTGTTGTTTGGGTTTCTTCTGATACTTTTACCGGTCCTAATTCAAAATCAGGTGATGATGTTTGGGTTCCTACTGATACTGTTATCGGTACTGATGCAGAGGGTTCTTCTTTTTCTTCGTCTAATCCGTACGCTTCATCTACTTCGCCTATTCTTTCCAATTTTTCTTCTTGTACTGTAGACATTCTTGCTGCTAAAGCAGCTGTAGCTGCAGCTTGTGAAATTGGTTGCAATGAGTTTGGATCAGATGTAGTGAATATTTCCACCTGCTCAAAGTCCAATGTAGTCTCGGATATTACCATCCTTTCTTGAATAAGGGGATGGATATTAAGTATTTTTTTAAATGTTTTTAGATCTAGATCAGGGATACGTTGTATTTTTTCTATTGTAGGTAAATCATTTTCATCAAAAATCCTTTTATATTCTTCTTTTGTTAGAAAATGATCGGGGTGTTTTAAAAATTTTTCTAATGTAGGTAAATCATTAAGATCAAAGGTACTTATTATTTTTTCTACTCTTTTAGAATCTATAACTACATCATTTTTCTCTTCTACCTTTGTATCTGTTGGTGTTTTTTCCTGAGCCATAATAACTACCTCCTTGAACTTAACACCTTTTATATAATCTTGATTAATCTGTTTAGAACAATAATGAAAATTCATGTCAATTTCATTATTATTCTAAAATGTTATCTTGTGAAAAAATTAAAAATTAATATTATTAGGTTAATTGTGTAATTTTAATATTAGTGATTGTTTCTGTAGAAGATTCAAAATGATTATATTAGAATTATTAAGTTACAACTAAGTTTTTAATCTAAAATATTGACTTATCTATATATCTATTTTATCATATATAAGGAGTATAAAACAAGATTATCAGCAAAAAACCTGGGTAAAATCTCAAAAAAAGTTACAGTTCACACCCTAATCTAATAGCAAAATAATTTCTAATGGGCTTTCTATGCGCAAATCCCCGAAATTTTTGATGCCATAATTAGCCAGTTTCAAAACGTCGTCAAAAAAGGATAAATCACGCATAGATAAAAACCTTGAACAAATAAAACAAATAAAAAGCGATGGATCTGAAAAAGAATTTGATGCTATTGAAAATTATTATAATAGTTATCTAAAATTATATACTGCAGCAACAAGTCCTTCTGGAACTCAAATGGATTATAGCTCTAATCTTGAAACAATGATGTCTGTTTTTGTTTCATATAAAGTAAAATGTGGAATGTTGATAAATTAAGGGATCTAGACCTTTCAATAGATTATACATAAACTTTTAATCAACACAACCGTGCATTATTCTAAGAGCCCTTAGAATCTATATTTTCTTGTACTATTCCACAACACTTTTTAATACTAATTCATATATCATTTTAACAGCTTCAATCCTTGTCACCGGATCGCTCGGAGCTATAGTCGTCTCAGTTCTTGGTTTTAAGTAGTTTTTCTTGTATCAATGTAGCCATGCTTGATCTCGCATTTTGAGGAATTGACATTGCATCAGTAAACTCTGAAATTTCAGAAAAACCATGTGTTTGTATTGAGATTCCTAATATCTTAATAGCCTTCGAGACAACAACTGCGAGATCGCTTCGAATCAAAGGATCATTTGGCTCAAAATATGAAGTAGACGAGCCACTAATTAACCCTGATTTTTTTGCTATCATAATCTCGTTGTAATATGGATTAGTCTGATTAACATCCTTAAAACTTCCTGATGGAGTTTTTGCAAAATTCAATCCCTTTACAATATAATAAATAAACTCTCCCCTTGAGATACTGACACCTGGGTTAAAGTTCTGTATTTCACTATTTGGATCTAACATTAAATAATTTCTATCAGCAAAAAATGTAACCGCATATTTTAGACTCATCATCAGCAGAAGCTAGATCCTCAAATATAATTGAATTTGCGGTTGTAGCTTCACATTCATTTGAGTAGCTTGACTGTCCAAGGCTGTTAAAAGCATAGATTCGATATACATATGTAGTCGCCGAATCAAGATTTGAATCGGTATAGCTTGTTGCACCAGCGTCTGTCGTTGATACTTCCGTATAATTTGAGTCTCTCACTTTTTTTTCTATTACAAATCCATCCTCGTTATCTGAATTGACTTCCCAGGACAATTGTAATTCAATCGGAGAAAGAACTTCAACCGTTAGATTTGATGGCGCTTTTATTTCTTGTACAGTTACACCTAACTCGTCGCTATATGAATTTATATCTAGGCCTGTTAAAAATGCCTCAACTCTATAATAATATGAGTTGCCTGTCACTACATTCGCATCTATAAAGCTAGTAGTGTTTGGATCCAGTGCATCAAATGCTACCCACTCGTTTCCGTCTTGTTCTTTTCTTTCAACTATAAACCCATTTTCATTATCAGAATTTTCGTTCCATGTAAGTTTTACTTGATTTGAATTAATTATAGAATAATCAAGCCCTGTAGGATTATCTACCGTTGGTGCATTCATTGTTAATTCATCTGAATAATCAGAACTGTTACCCAAGCTCTCAGCTTTGACTTTGTAATAATAAGTTGTTTGAGGTTGGATATCTGTGTCTATCCACATTAAATTAGCATCTTCTGCAACAAGTGCTTCTGATGTAAATATTGATCCATCGAGACTTCTCGCGATGATGTAATAAAGTATATCAGGCGATCCAGGCCAGTTCAACTGTATCTGCGAGGATGATATATACTCTCCAGTAAGACCTGTTGGATTCCTAAGGTATGTTAATACACTTGCCCCAGATATACTCGGTACCATATCAGTATAAGTATCTATGCCAATAATACCTTTTATTCTATAAAAATAATTTGTATTTGGATCCAATCCCGTATCTGAGTAAGCCTTCAAATCTCCATTAAGCCTTGCTATCTCAGTCCATATACCATCAACCCCCGTTTTTCTTTCTATCACCGTTCCATATGGTAAATTTGCTGCGTATGTAAAATTCAAATCTATTTCGGTATCAGATACCGCATTTGCATCAAAAGTATTTGGTGGAGCAATATAATCGTCAAGCAAGCCATATACCTCATTGGAATACTCTGGCGAATTTCCAGCATAATTATATGCACATACCATATATGAATATTGATCGCTTGAATTTACATTAGGGTCAGAATATGAATATTGATTGCTTGAACTTACATTGGAATCTGAGTATACAGTCGTATTTTCTGGCACTACTGCGATTTGAGTATATCCTTGGGAATCAGTTTGGCGTGCTATTATAAAACCTGCTTCATTATCTGAATTATTAGTCCAAAGAAGATTAATTTTTGAAGGAGAAACGATGTATAACTCTAGATTGGTTGGCGAATCTGGAAGCTTAGTTGAAATAGAAATTTCTAAAATGTTCGGATCTATTACATCATTATTAAATGCTGTAAGCCTATAAAAATATATAAAATTTGGGTCAATATCGTTTGAGTCAGAATAAGATGTAGTATTTGGGTCTAATATTGCAATTTGCGAATATGAAGGCTGATTATCAATATTAGGATCCAATGTTTTTTTCTTTTCTAAGGACAATTGGCAATTGTTTAGTATATTTGTAGTCCAAGATAGACTTATAGTATTTGGATCTGACCAATTAGCCGTCAAATCAACCGGAGCTAATGGTACAAATACGCCGTTTGAAATATTACTTACTCCGGTATAATTTGGATTATAAATTTGTAACCTATATCTATAAGAACCGCCTTCAGTTAATTGTTCTTGAAATTGAGTTGAATTATTTGGCAAATTCTCAGAAGAATCTTCAACCCAATCTCCCCAAGATGATCCATTATACGTTGATCTTTCAACATAAAAATATGATACTTCATATGCCAAAGACCACGTCAAAGTCACAATCCTGCTTACATAAGTAGCTTGAATTATTGGTACTCCAATTGGTGTTACAGTAGTATAATTAGAATTCGTTGACATTTGACCATTAGCACTTTTAGTACAAACCACATAAATTCTTTGTACATTTAAATTTGTATCCGAATCATAAAAAGAACATTCAGAAACAGTATCCGTTACCATAGTAATTGTGCTTGCATACTCAAGACGGGTGACATTGTTTGAAGCCATAGCATTTGAGCATTTAGAAAAATATATCGTAGTAAGTCCAGTGTTTATATTATACACAGAGTTACTAATTACAGGACTATATATTGCACCGGTAGTAATCGTCTGATAATTCATGTCTACAATAGTTCCATCAGATTGTCTACATACTAAAGTATAAGAATATGTAGTATGCGGTTGTAGATTAGAATCTATATAACTTGCACAGTCAAGATCGGCTTGTACATCAGCGGTGTTTATCAATACACCATCTCTCATAATATCATAATACATTGAATTCGAAACAGTTTGCCATTGAAGATCAATCTGAGTATCTGGCTCTGTAGAATCTACTGAGGCATAAAAATTAGCTGCCATAGGGTATGCATAGCATTTAATTGAATTACTAGAAACCACAAAGAACAGGAAAAATATAACGAAATATTTAAGTATAAATGACAAAGTCTGAGATTTGCAATTTAGCATGAATATCATCCCTTTCAGAAAGTATCATTCAAAAACTCTCTTTAATATAATGTTCGCCAAATAATGTCTATAATCCTTCTACCTATAACTATATTTGCAGAATATTTAAAAATATTATAGAATTACAAATGAAATACGAACTCCTAGTATACTGAAAGGGATGAAAATATTATGAAAAAAGTTAGAGGTTTAGGAGTCGGCAAATCATTTCCAGGTAAATTGTTTGTTGTAGAAGGTTGTGATGGTTCTGGTAAAAGTACGCAGGTCTATCTTTTAAAAAAATGGCTTGAATCACAAGGCTACATCGTATTCCTTACTGAATGGAATTCTTCAGATCTGGTAAAAGAATCCACAAAAAAAGCAAAAAAGAAAAAGCTTCTTACACCAACCACTTTTAGTTTAATTCACGCAAGTGACTTTGCAGATCGATATGAGAAGCTTATACTTCCACATTTACGTGCAGATTACATTGTGCTGTGTGATAGATATATATATACCGCACTCACACGTGATATAGCACGAGGCTGTGATCCTGATTGGGTCAATAATGTATATGATTTTGCAGTAAAGCCAACAATAACATTTTATTTTAAAGTTCCACTGGATATTTCTGTTGAGAGGATTTTATCATCACGAACAGAATTAAAATATCACGAAGCTGGGATGGATATGAATTTTAGCTCTGATCCGGTAGAGAGTTTCAAGATATTCCAGGGCATTATAAAAAAGATCTATGATAAACTTCTTGATAAAGATGACTTTATTGTCATAGATGCTACAAAGTCTGTTGAAGAGCAACAGATAAAGGTCCGTGAAATTGTGAAGAAAAATCTTGAAGGATATAAATCGCCTTTTAGAAACAGTTAAGTTAAATAATAAAACCTAAATCTAAAAATTTTAATGGAGGTTATATAATACATGAAGAAAAATTTATTTTATGAAAAAGGACTTCCATACTTAAAATTAAATGATATGCCTGGGAAACTAATTGTTATTGAAGGTCCTGACTGTTCTGGCCGCTCTACTCAAATTCTTAAATTAAAAGAATGGCTAGAGGTAAAAGGCTTTGCTGTTTTAAACACCGGTTTGAAGAGATCAAATTTAGTTGCAGATGCAATAACTAAAGCAAAGAAAGGAAATATCCTTGGCAAAACAACACTAAGCCTTCTTTACTGTACAGATTTTGCTGATCAACTTGAAAACAAAATAATCCCTGCTCTATCTGCAGGTTTTATAGTTTTGGCCGACCGTTATATTTTTACATTAATGGCACGTGATATTGTAAGAGGTGCAAGTAAAGACTGGTTAAGAAAGTTATTTGGATTCGCATTGATACCCGATTTAACGTTCTATATCAATTTGGATCCTGAGACATTGTTGCATAGAACATTTACCAAATACGGGCGTCTAGATTATTGGGAGTCTGGTATGGATATAAATTTATCAAGTGATATGCTAGAAAGCTTTAGGAAATATCACACACTTCTAATTAATGAATATGCAGAAATGGCACAAGAATACAATTTTTCGATTCTCAATGGTAAGGAATCCGAAAGCAAAATTCAAATAAAGATTCGGAAAGTTATCAGTGAGTTTTTGGAGGGATCAAATGAATTTGATCCCTATGGAATATTCGAATGAGTAGGCGTAGGTGAAAATATCGATGGAATCTCAAACCTATTCAAGCATTTGCTTGATCATGGTTTGGGAAGCTATTCCTAAGGAAATTGATAGCTCGTCTTGATAGATTCCTTTATTTAAATATGTAGAATTTGAATAATATTTTCACTTTTTGTGACTCTGAGATTTATCAGCATGTAATGGAATTGAAGATGTTGCCACCGGTGATATCGGATATGCTGGAATACATATTGGTTGTCCATCTTGTTTTGTTTTTTCTCTTTCTACTTGGACTCGTATTTGACTTAATTTACTCAACGAAGGAATAGATGAAGCACTATCAGTATCGCTCACTAAAGACGAACTAACTAAAGGTATAATTGAAGATGCGCCCAAAGAAACAGATAAGTCTGATCTAGATGAAATATCTGAAGTATCTAAAGCAGATGAGTCTGATCTAAATGAGATATCTGAAGTATCTGAAACAGATGAATTTGATCTAGATGAAATATTTGAATGAGTAGGTGAAGGTGAAAATATTGATGAAGTCTCAAACCTATCCAAGCATTGCTTGATCATAGTTTGGGAAGCTCTTAAAGAAATTGATAGCTCGTCTTGATAAATTCCTTTATTTAAATCAATTGTTTTCAGTAAATTTTGAATTCTCGAAATACTAGTGCGATTTAACTGAATCCCACTTTCATTAATACAGTACAACAAGTTGTCCAAATTGATTAATGAATTAAATACTTTATTACAATTAATATTTTGTTCAACATTTAAATTTCTAGTAACATCTTTTATAGCATGTTTAAGAATATATTCTAAAGCTTCATAATTCTTAGATATAATACCGTCCCCAGATGTCATATCTGAATGCATAAATTTATTTAAAGCACGGGTATCTTCTAGCATATATTTTATCATATTCGAAATAAGTATGCCTAAAGCAGCCGGAGATTTTTCTGGACTCTTTTTTTCTGAAGATAATGTATTTTTATATGACTCTAGTGATGATTGTAAAATCAATATAATTTTATTTCCTCTTCGTTCTTTAACATATTCAGCTTGAGATCTTACTCCGTTAATTCTTTCTTGATAGAATTCTATTACTGCTTGCTTACTTTTATCTTCAAGTTCCTTTATATAAGAATTAAATTCTTTTAGCACTTGTTGCCTTAAACCTAAGCTTGTACTATCACAAAATCCCTTGATTAACATGTCGGTAGCAAAAAAACGGACATCTTTACTATGACCCCTTTCCTCTAATAAAATATTATATATTTCTTCTGACTTTTCTGTTCTTTTATGCTGATTTTGAAGATAATCAGCACAAAGAGTCTGTACCATTTTTTCAGCAATAATTACAGTTCCTACTTTTAACAGAAATTTATTATTGCTATTATTTAAGAAATTGCTTATTAATCTAAAATTGCCCTGCTGAATTGCCGAAAGAATAGCCAGAGATTCAGCAGCAGGCATAAATCTTGCCAAATTTTTTGGGTTTTGGTAATCATGCCCAGATTTTATTTCTATAGAAAATTGCCTTATTAGCGATTCGATATTTTCTTTCCCCTTTTCTAGTTTTAACAAATCTTCTTTTCTTTTTTGCTCTGGGACTTGTGTTCTAACTTCTAAACTTTGAGCCATAAGAATTCTCCTTTCGAAATAAAAATTTGCCTTAGGAACAGCTATATAAATTTCAAAGCTAATTATTATTGTTGAGATTTCATTGATGACTTCAAAGTAATCATATGATGTTAATATTTAAGTAATTATCGATGTAATTAGAAAGCAACAGTGAATTGTATAATATTTATTGTATAATATAATTATATCATTTTTATACAATAAATGAAACAAAATTATCAAAGGTGAAAAGGTGAAAACTATATTTGATCTGCTTTTAATAAACTGATATAATATGTATAGGTAATAATATCCTTTATCTACAAAGTTTTTATTGATTTTACTTCACATAAATTTTATTTAGGTATAAAATATATTTATTGATTGAACTTAAAATAAAATGGTGGAAGGCTGATAAATATGAATACAATATTTGTTAACAAAGATGAATTATTTAACGTTTTACAATATATAAATCTCATTAAAGTGAAATTCCAAAATGAAAATTCATGGAAGACATTCCCTATATCATATGCAACAGAAAACGGAGTGGAAATTATTTCAGAATCCAAACGAAAAGTCCAATCAATAGCAATTGGTCAAAAAATAGAATGTAAATTTCAAAAGTCAGGTTATGAATATATAATAAATGGAGACATATGTGAATTAGGAGAAGAATTCCCAGCAGGTATTACTATTAAGTTTTCAATGTGTATGAAATACTATAATAAGAGAAAATATATACGATTTGATATAAACAGCCTAGATGCTGAAATTACTCAAGACAATATGCTTTGGCATAAAGGATACATAATAAACCTGAGCAAGGGTGGAGCACTGTTTAATACAGATATTGATTTATCTACAAAAAGTCAAACCTTCCTTAAAATATATTTTCATAACAATATAATTTTCGATTCCCCTGTTGAGATAGCTAGAAAGATAAATACTCTCAAAGAAGAATATAGCTATGGTTTTCAATTCAAGGGTATTAATCAAGATAATTTAAGAATATTATATAACGAAATAAGAAAATTAGAAATGGAATATTTTAAGTCCTTGGATGGATTAAGAGAATACATTAAAAAAAGCGAATCTTTCTATGAAACTAAAATTGCTATAATAAGTGATGATATAGATGAAAGCTATGATATAAGAGAATCTCTGACCAAATTGGGAGCATACAATTTTGAAATTTTAAACGATTTAGACTATTATAAGGACTTCTTGATTGATTTAGATCCACAAATAATTATAATGGATATTAATATTTTAAGCGTTAGTACTTTAAAGGTTTTAGATGTCATTAATGCTGATTTAGAGAAATGCTCACAATTTTTAATCCTTCCTATAGACCAATTCGATAAATGGGAGGAAGTTAAGAAAGATTATAAAAACTTTGAGGCTCTATTTAAACCACTAATATTTAATGAATTCGAAGATAGAATTCTAAAATGCTTATGATAGAAAGTGACATTGGGGCGGTTCCTAGCGTGACAAGGGGCGGTTCCTAGCGTGACAAGGGGCGGTTCTTCGTGACAAGGGGCGGTTCTTCGTGACAAGGGACGGTTCTTCGTGACAAGGGACGGTTCTTCGTGACAAGGGACGGTTCTTTGACACATATGCATATGTGTCAAAGAACCGTCCCTTGTCACGAAGAACCGCCCCTTGTCACGAAGAACCGCCCCTTGTCACGCTAGGAACCGCCCCAATGTCACTTTCTAATACACCTCTACTATATGATCAAGTCTATCATCTTTAAGCTCAATTAGATTTGTTTCTTGCAATTCTCTATCAAGAAAGAGTTTGTTCTCTAGCTTATTTAAACCATTTGGATTCTTTACTATAATAGTATATTTCGTTTCCTTATATTTGTATACTATAGAGTAGCCTTCCCAATTTTTTGGTATACAAGGATCAAGTATCAGTTTATCTCCATTTTTCTTAAATCCAAGAATCTCTTCCAATCCAGCCTTATACATCCAGCTTGCTGATCCAGTATACCAGGTCCAGCCACCTCTTCCTAAATGTATGTTTACAGTATATACGTCACCTGCCATTACATAAGGTTCAACTTTATACTTGGAACACTCAATTTGTGTTCTTGTATGATTTATAGGGTTTATTAAGTTGAATAACTCATGGGCTTTATCACCATAGCCTAGCCTTGCATATGCCATTATGACCCATACCGCAGCATGAGTATACTGTCCACCGTTTTCTCTTATTCCAGGAACATAGCCTTTAATATAGCCAGGTTCTAAATCTCCTGTATCAAATGGAGGAGTAAATAGCTTGATAAGTCCAACTTCTCTCGCTATCAAATAGTTTTCAACTGAATCCATTGCAAGCTTTGCTCTCTCGATATTAGCCCCCCCAGATATTACTGCCCATGATTGAGAAATCGAATCAATTATGCACTCACTATTTATAATCGAACCGAGAGGTGCATCATTATCAAAATATGCACGCTTATACCAATTGCCATCCCATCCATTATTCTCGATATTTTCTACTATTTGCTTTGATAACATATTGTATCTAACTACTAAATTTAAATCACCTAAAGCTTCAGCAATTGGTATAATTCTGTTTATTATGGCATATAGGAACCAACCGAGCCATATACTCTCCCCTTTTCCTTCAGTTCCAATAGCATTCATCCCGTCATTCCAATCTCCCGAACCTATTAATGGTATTCCATGTGAACCAAACTTTAGGGCTCTTTCAATCGCCAGAATACAATGGTCATAAAGAGATGCTTTCTTATCCGTTATTTTAGGTTTAATATACCTCTCATCTTCATTTGCCTTTAGCTCTTCATCATCAACAAATTCAATCTCTTTAATTAAGATCTTATAATCACCAGTCTTTTCAACATACTCTATTAATACATATGGTAACCATAATAAATCATCAGAAATTCTAGTACGTGTCCCCTTTCCTTGAGGCTCATGCCACCAATGTAGGACGTCACCTTGAATAAACTGATGCTTCGCATGTAATAAAATCTGGTCTTTGACGACACTTGGCCAAATGTTTAAAACAGCAAGACAATCCTGAAGCTGATCCCTAAATCCATACGCTCCACCAGATTGATAAAATCCAGTTCTCGCCCATAGCCTACATGATATAATTTGATATAAAAGCCAGCCATTTAACATTATGTTCATAGAATTATCAGGAGTATTCACTTTTATAGTACCAAGTCTTTTTTCCCAAAACTTTTTTATTTCCAATAATGATTCATTAACATTCTGAACATTTTTATATTTTTTAATAATACCTGATATACTTTTTAGATCCTTTGATGCACCTAATAATAATATTATCACTACCTCTTGTTCACTTTTCAAATCAACCTCTGTTTGCATTGCAACGCAAGGATCGAAACCCGTGCCTATACTACAAGATAGCTTATTTTTACTTAACCCCTGAGGATTTTTATATCCTCCAAACCCGAAAAACTCTTGTCTATCACATGTAAAACTTTGCACTGCCAAAGACATATCAACGAACATTATCCTCCCAGGGAATTCATCATTATAACGATTTTCAACTAAAATTGTTTTATCTTCATTTTTATAGGTTATAATGTTTGATGCTGTTTTTTGATCACTTACGCCTAAAACAGGTCGGACATAATATGTTAAATTAATTTTTTTTGTTTCACTTATTAAATTTTTTAATCTTACTACACTGATTTTTACTGATTCATTTATAGGCACAAATTGAAGCAGCGACTGATGAATGTCATTACTTACATGCTCAAATTTTGAATATCCAAAACCATGATAAATTAAGTAACTTGCCTCATCCCTTAAAGGACATGGAGTCATACTAAATACATGATCATTATCTCTGTCATGCAAATATATTATTTCTTGAGAAAAGTCTGATACTGGATCATTAGACCATGGAGTAAGCTTAAATTCACGACTGTTCTCGCTCCATGTATATCCTGCACCAGACTCTGATACAATAAAACCAAACCCCTGATTTGCGATAACATTACACCATGGCATTGGGGTATTCTGACCTTTTCCAAGCATAATAGTATACTCATCTTTTTCGGTATTAAAACCTCCTAGACCATTAAAATATTCAAGCTGTGGCATTTTTAAGGTCAACACAGAATTTTTATTTTCTTGTTTTTCGCGCTTTTGCTGTATCCTTTGAAAGCTCTTAGTCAAAGGTTTTCCATTTGAGTTACTTATTTGGTTTATAAGTTTACCGCTTTCTCCTACAAAAACAACCCTGGCAACTGCATACAATAGAAAAACATCTTCCCTTGGCACAGTATTATTATTCAAAATGTATAATCCACACATTACGTTTTTCAAATCTCCTACATGGCAATTAAAACTAATGGTTTCTGATATAAACGATAATAATGAGTTCGTATAACTATTTTCCTCTTTGCATAGAATAACTATATCTACTCTTATATCTTTTGTTTTAAAGAAATCATAAACTTGTAAAATTTCGTAGAGAATACCTATCTCGCTATTTTCCTGAATTTCAACTAAAATAATCGGATAGTCTCCTGAAATTCCATATGTCCACAATGAAGACTGGCCTTTGTAGCTATTTTGGATATATTCCTGGAATTGTCTTTTTAAAGGACTAATAAACATTATATGTGAAATTATTTCATAAAAAAGTTGATACTCACTTGATGTAAAATTAAGGTGTTTTAAGAGCACTTGGTTCTTTGTTATAGATAACTTAAACTGAGATTCGACTGCCTTTTGATTCTTGAATTTTGCAAGAACTTCAAATATACCATCATATGTGTCACTAACTATATTAATAAAAGATATTTTTGCTACCTTTCCATGTTCAATCTTCACCTTAACTCTAAGGCTAAGAATTGGATCCAGAACTGCTCCAACTGTATTAGTAAGAGGTTTATTTCGCATAATAATATCTGGATTTGAGACACTTCCCCCTCTTCCTATAAACTGCAACTTATCTGTTTCATACTCAACCGGCTCAATCCTTTGACCATCAACAAGCACCGTACAAGCATTCCAGAGCCCCTTTTGGGATTCGCTTATTGGTCTTCTATACGCAATTAAGCAGTTTTCTTCTTCTAAAAACTCGGTTTTTATAAATAGATTACTAAATGCTGGATGTGCAATATCATCTGAAAGTTTCGTCAAGATAACCTCAAAAAAACTTGTTACCTCTATAAAAGAAGTTTTATTATTACGATTTTTTATCGAAATATTTCGTATCTCAGCATTATCAATTGAAGATACAACTATTTTTGTTTCTGTTTCAATATTCTCATCATATCTTTTAAAATTCGCTCCTGATATACTAAAATTGGCTTCATATCGCATTGGCATAACATTAAAAGGAGCAAAAGTAGCAGACCAAATAGAATTAGTCTCAACATTTCTTATATAGAAAAACATTCCATAGGCATCAACCGTTACATCTTCTCTCCATCTAGAAATAAAAGCAGTTTTTACTTTACTAAAACCAGTTCCCCTATCTGTTATAAATACAGTGTAATTCCCATTTGACAAAACATTAACTTTGGGTAATACCTTGTCTGGTGCATTTAATGATCTAACTACACCCTTTTCCTTATAAATTACAGCCTTAAACGGTATTACTTTCTCTTTGACAGCTTTAACTAATTTAATGTTAGCAGGTATCTTTTCAAATAGGAGAAGTTTTGCCGCTTCAACCTGAGGGTCACTATGAAATCTCGTCTGCATAATATTGTTATTAATGCAGTTGTTCAATGCTAAAAAACTCATTCCTAAATGATGAACCATATAGTTCTTGATAACCGAATGTTTTACTCCAAGTGGGAGTCTTTCCGGTGTGTAATCAATTGCTTCAAAAAAACCGTACTCTCCGTAAGCACCTATTGATCTTAGGGTTTTAAGATTTTTAATAGAAGAAATCGGATCTATTACAAGGGCTAAAAATGTGGCATAGGGTGCTACAACAGCATCTTCAATTAAACCCCTCTTTAATCCCAACCAAGGTACTCCAATCGCCTTATACTGATATTCATTATTGACATCAAAAGAATAAAATCCCGATTCTGATACACCCCAAGGCAAGCTGCGTTCATGGCCATACTTTTTCTGACTTCTAAGTGCAAAGCTATATGTCTCATCTAATAATGTGTTTTTATAGCTTTTCATTATAAGAATCGGCATGAAATATTCAAACATAGTCCCACTCCAAGAAACCATGCCTTTATATCCATCAGACAAAGTAATATTCCTTCCTAATTTGAACCAATGCTTAACTGGAACTTCTCCCCTTGCGATTGCAATAAAACTGGTTTGTCTTGATTCAGAGGATAATAAATCATAATATGAGTTTGTTAACTTATCATCTTCTATATTGTATCCAATTGAAAAAAGATGCTTACTTTCAACATATAAATAGTTAAATTTTGTTTCGTACGCAAGTTCTTCAATCCTTTTAATTAAAGTAGTACATTTAAAAATAAAATTTTCTAGTGATTCTATAGACAAAACTACATTTCTTTTCAACTCGCAAAGCCACTCTAAGCTTTTCTGCGGAATTGCACCGCCACCTTCGGTGGCGGTGGGGGAGGAGTGCCTCCGGCAGCTTGGGGGCTTCCCCCAAGCTGCCCCTTTCCGTGGGGCTATGCCCCACACCCCCGATGTAATTACGTTTTGTTGCATCAATGATTACATCAATCTTATTTAATGCAGTCTTATATTTTTGAGGTAGATTTTTAATAGCAATATTTTCAGTAAGAAAAAAGCAAATAGCTTTTATATGTTCTGTTAAATCTGAATCTGCGAATATCTCTTTAGGAGGCTCGCGAATCACTTCAGTCCAAGGCATTAGGTGACTTATTTCTTTTTTAAATGACCCAATCATTTTATTAAGCTTTGACATCCAAACGTTTTTATTCTTTGATGCCTCTGCATTGCTCAAACTTATGAACTGATTTAACGCTTTATTCCAGCTAACCACATTCATATCCATTTCATTTAAAAAATACTCGAAAATATTAGCTTTGCTGTTATTAGAATTACTGTCATTAATGCTTAAGTTTCTAGTATCTATTAAGCCTTGTATCATCGAATCTAAATAAATGGGTTTATTTAAATTTTCATTCAACCCCTGTATCAGTGTTATATAATAACAAACAAGGTTTCCACTATCTACAGTAGAAATATATCTAGGCTTAAGCGGCTTTAGCGTTCGAATATTATACCAATTATAAAGATGCCCATTCCACATCTCAAGCTGATCTATAGTAGAAACTATATTTGATATAATATCTATCATTTCAGTAATGCCTATATATCCAAAATCTCTTGCACTTAAAACAGCAAGTAAACCTAGCCCTATATTTGTAGGTGAGGTTCTAAGTGCGAGCCCCTTAGACGGAGACTCTTGATAATTGTCAGGTGGAAGGTAATTTGTTTTTGCATTTAGGAATTCCTCAAAATATCTCCACGTTTTACGAGAATATTCTCTGAGCTTAAAATTATTTTCAAAACTCAAATTGATTCTGCTATCTTCATTTCCTATACTAATATAGTACGAAATAAAGGGTGCAGTCATCCATAAGAACCCAATAATAACGCTATATAAAAAGGCATCAGGTTTAAAAAAATAGGACAAACTCACTAAAGCTACTGATATCCAAATCTCTGATGACATTTTTATATAATATCCATATAAGGAATCATTATTGCATTTTTCTGCATCTGCCGAAGTTACCCATTCCAACATATCTTTATTAGTGATGAAAACTCTTATAAGTGTAACAATTATTGCGTATACCGTTAAAACACTTTGATATGGTAAGTTAACCAACGCTAGTACATGCTGGTAAAGACTAGCCTTTAATCCTGATATTGTTGGAATATAAGGTTTAATAGAATACTTGCTAATACGTTTTGATTTCAAAAAAATTGCTATTGAAATAATAAGCGGCATAGTTAATGAAATAATACTTAAGATAAGCCATGCTAAAGCATTCAAGGGGAACACGCTAAACCCTAATATTATTAAAATTAAATTTAAAGGGAAAATAAGACTTCTTCTAAAATTGTCAATTATTTTCCACTTAGATAATAATGAAAGAGGATTTTTGATCTTTTGGTTAAGTCTATTCTGTATATATGAGCCAAGCCATAGAATCAATTGCCAATCCCCTCTTACCCATCGAAATAATCTAGATATATAAGAGTTGTATTTAGTAGGGTATGAATCAATAAGATCTAAGTCTGAAGCAAGACCAGCTCTTAAGTAGGACCCTTCCAGAAGGTCATGGCTTAGTACCTTATTATCAGGAATAGCATTCTCTAAAACAGTATTAAATGTATGTAAATCATAAATTCCTTTACCAGTAAATATGCCTTCGCAGAACAAATCCTGATATACGTCAGATATTGCAGATGAATATGGATCAATCCCCTCTTGGCCTGTAAATATTCTAGAAAATAAAGACTTATTTGCTTCTTCAACATTAAATATGATTCGTGGTTGAATAATGCCATAACCTTTTACAACAATACTTTTAGCCTTATCAATAATCGGATTGTTTAGTGGGTGTGCTATTGTTCCAATCATCTTTCTAGCCATTTGTATAGGCAGAATCGTATCTACATCTAGGGTAATTATATACTTAACTTTTGAACAAGCTAATATTTTACTGGAAAAATAGCAAAAGCTTGTATCACTTTTACCCAAAATTAATTGATTAAATTCAATCAAAGCCCCTCGTTTTCTTTCCCATCCCATCCATTTTTTTTGAATACCATTATATCTCCTTTCCCTATGAAAGTAGAAAAATATATCTACTCCATTTTTCGAATACTTTGCATTAAGCTTTTTTACTATTTCCATACACATATTAATTATTTCGATATCAGCATCGTTACTTTGGATAACAGAATCTTTAAAATCACCCGCCAGAGCATAATACACATTCTCTTCTTTAGTTGCCAGGTAATGAAGTTCAAGCTTTTTTAATACTTCTAAGGCGCGAGTCACACTAGTCAATAAAGCCGGAATAACTACAACCGTACAAAGTTCTTGTGGTATACCATCTTTTAATTCGAGTCTGCAAAAACTACACGGCTTTTTTACCGTACAAACAATTGAATTAGCAATACAAATCACTATTTCTGAAACTGGAATTGCTGTAATTATGAAAACTAGGCTTGCATAGAAAGCCTTTTGTGTACTGGCATTTAAAAAAGTAATATATGAGATTAATGCACAGATAAGAAAAGAAAATAAGACTATTGGAAAGAAATAATAGTATTTAGGGTTCAACATTAATAATCCGCTAAAAACTGTCTTATTCAGTTTTTTGCCCGACTCATCAGATAATATTTGTTTTAATTTTTCCTTGCCCTCATCGAATAAATAGTATCCAATATGAGAAGATCTTTTATGGAATATTTCTAGGCTTTCTTGTTGACTATCACTTTCATTTTTATCGAATTCAACCTTAGCCAATTTCAAAGCATGGTTTGCTACATAAAGACCAGGAACATTATACTTTGAAGAAAGATCGTGAACCTTATTTCTATATACATCTTGAGACTGCATATCCATAAGTAAATAAGTTCCAGATGGATCTTCCTTTAAGATTTTTTCCAGGTGACTCGTAGATCTGTAAATATTTACCCAATCCAGATTTGATAAATATTTTAGACTGGTTACGAAATTCCCTATAAAGAGCGTCAGTTGAGCATGACAATCGTGATCAATTTTTATAGCTGCTTCAACAGAAATATCGCTATTAGCTAATTCAGTATCTATCAGTCTTAATATTCTAGGATAATTTTTACCTTCTTTTCTTAGATTAAATACTAAATGTTCTATAAACGACAAATTCAATCTCTGACTATTATTTAGGTTAATATCAATCAAATTAGGTTGAATATAGAGTTTATCTTTAGATAAAACTTTATTTACAAATTTATAAATATCTCTAACGCACTTAGAAAGACTTCTTTCATCTCTTGATTCAATTAAAATTGCTATCTGGGCTGAAATACCCTCTGCTTTGTCCCATTGTAGTTCAATACTTCTCATGTTTTTACAAATTTCTTTTATATTTTCGATAATAACATATTTTATTATAACTGATAGCCCCCATATTTCGCTATCTAACAAAACTGTATGCGTTTGGTATTCCTCTAAATAAGCTAGAATGGTTTTTTCATCGAGTAGCCCATTTGACTTATTTATAATCTTACTTGCAATTTTAATTACATGAGGCAAAGAGTAAGACTTATCTTCGGAAGTATTCTTAGATAGGTTTAATCTTATATCTTGAACTTGTTCTTCAATAATATAAAAATTATCAAGTAACCACTCCACAGATGGTGGTATAATTCTATTCTTTTTGACCTCTTCATTAAAGCTTTTATATGTAGCTGAAATAAATTTGTAATTATTTATTAATTTAGAAGCATAAAAAGCATGTTCATCCATTTAAATACCATCCCTAAAATATTTTTATCTAGTAAGTATACTTGCTGAGGTTATAATTTTTTTAATGAGGCAAGTATTAACATGCACTAAAGGTCACAAAAATACAACTTTGTGACCTAGTGCAGTATATATGTTTTACAAATCTGGATATTTTATTAATGGTATTTTATGGGTAATTAGTTCTTATCGTGTTTTGGACCGATACAAACATAATCATACATTATCGCAAACAGCTCAAAACGTAGGAACGTTTCTAAATAATCCTAAACATTTTTTTAAAAAGAAGGAATCAAGGTTGTACTTATAGAATTATTATTTAATTATATCTTTTAAATACTAAAGTCTTTGCAACACATAAAAATAAGCATTTAGCAGAAGGAGGCACCCTATGTTTAAGCGGGTTCTAATTGCTAATAGAGGCGAAATCGCTGTTAGAATTATTCGAGCACTCAAAGAAATGAAAATTGAATCCGTAGCAATTTATTCTGATGCTGATGAATATAGCATTTTTAGAGAATATTCCGACTTTTCTTACCCACTTAATGGATGCACATCTTCTGATACTTATATGAATATAGATAAAATAATTCGAATTGCAAAAGAAGCGAAAGTTGATGCAATACATCCTGGATATGGATTTTTATCCGAAAACTTCGAGTTCGCAAATGCAGTTGAGTCAAATGGAATTATATTCATTGGTCCTAAAAGTGAAACAATTAGGCTTATGGGAGATAAAATAGAAGCAAAAAGAGTAGTTGCATCAAGAAACTTACCTCTAGTCCCAGGAAATATAGAATCAATAGATTCATATGAAAAAGCAAAGATTATTGCTGATGAAATTGGCTATCCTGTTATTATAAAAGCTGCAGCTGGTGGAGGCGGCGTAGGTATGCGAACTATTTTTGATCCAAAAAATTTGAATGAGATGTTTGATAAAGCTAGGCATCAAGCTGAGTTTGTATTTGATAACAATTCAGTTTTTATCGAAAAGTTTATTGAAAACGCTAAACATATAGAATTTCAAATAGCCGCTGATAAATATGGAAATATAATTCATCTAGGAGAAAGGGACTGCTCTATACAAAGGCGCCATCAAAAAGTAATAGAGGAGTCACCATCTCCTATTTTTGTAAATGAGCTAAGAAATGAAATAGGCAAAATAGCAATAAATGTTGCAAAAGCGGTGAGCTATCAATCAGTTGGTACTGTCGAATTTGTTTATGATAATGGCAACTTCTATTTTATTGAAATGAATACGAGACTTCAAGTTGAACACCCTGTTACAGAAATGACAACCGGTATAGATATTGTTAAAACTCAGATTAATATTTCACAAGGTATGAGACTTACTTATACGCAAGACGATATACAACTTAGAGGACATTCTATAGAATGTCGAATTTTAGCTGAAGACCCTCTAAAAGGTTTTAGGCCAAGTCCAGCAAAAATTACAAATTATCGTGCTCCTTTAGGAATTGGCATTAGGGTAGATTCAGGCGTTCACGCTAACTCAGATATATCATGTCACTACGATTCAATGATTTCAAAACTAATTGTGTGGGGCAAAGACCGAACAGAGGCTATTTCGAGAATGAAAGAGGCGTTAGAAGTATATATAATTGAAGGCCCAACAACTAATATTCCTTATCTATTAGCAGTTATCAATTCAAAAGAATTTATTGAAGGTAATTACAATACAAGTTTTATAGATACTCACAGCGAAATATTTGAATTAACAAGAACAGAATCCAAAAGACAATCTCGCTTTTTACATTATCTAAATAAATCAGTATTAGTTGAATAATGAATATTTAATCAAAAAGGAGGATGTTTTATGTTTAAACGGGTATTGGTTGCGAATCGAGGAGAGATTGCAATAAGAATTATAAAAGCATTGAAAGAACTCGGAATAACTTCTGTTGCTATGTACTCGGATACAGACAAAGATAGTACGCATTGTATGTATGCTGATATAGTTTATTCTTTAAATGGGACAACGCTTCAGGATACATATATAAATATTCAAAAAATATTTGATATTGCTAAAAATGCAAGGGTTGATGCAGTACACCCTGGATATGGATTTTTATCCCAGAATGAAAATTTCGTTCGTTTGCTGGAGCAAAATGATATTACGTTTATTGGGCCTGATAGTAATAGTATAAAAATATTATCAGATAAAGTTTTAACTAAAAAATTACTATCTTCAAAAGGTATACCCATCTTGTACGAAGGTCTAAATGCAGTTAAGAATATATTTGAGGCTTTTGAACTTGTAGAAGAGATTGGCTTTCCAGTAATAGTCAAATCTCTTCATGGTAATGCTGGGTGCGGAATAGGAATAGCTTCTAATTCTACTGAACTTTTAAAAGTATTTGAAAAGTCAATTAATCACGAATTTTTTACAAGAGGAGATTCCGGCGTCATAATAGAAAAATACTTTGAAAATGCTAAACATATTGAAGTACAAATATTAGGTGATAGGTATGGTAATATAATACATTTAGGAGAGCGCGATTGCTCAATTCAAAGAAGATTTCAAAAAATTATAGCAGAATCTCCTTCAGCAGGAATTAGTGAAAAAGTAAGACAAGAGGTACTTGATCTTTCTATACAAATAGCCAAAGAGATACATTATCAATCAATTGGTACAGTCGAGTTTATTCATGCAGATGGTAAAACATATTTTCTTCATATAAATACTACAATTCCGGTTGATCATCCTGTTACAGAGTTACTAACAGGAATAGATATAGTTAAAAATCAAATTAAAATTGCAGCTTCTGAAAAACTTTCAATAAAGCAAGATGATATAATATTTAAAGGTCACGCCTTGGAATGTAGAATCTTCGCAGAAGATCCTTTTAATAATTTCAGTCCATCTCCAAATAAGATTGTAAGGTATAACCTGCCTGGTGGAAAAGATGTTAGAATCGATTCTGGTGTTCACTTTGATTATGAAGTATCACCCTATTTCGAACCAATGCTATCAAAGCTGACTGTTCTTGGAGAAAATAGAACTGAAGCAATTTCAAAAATGCGAAGGGCATTAGATGAATATATTATTAGTGGACCAAGCACAAATATTCCTTATTTAAAAGCATTAATCGATTCTGAGATCTTTTTAAATGGCTCTTACAAAACAAATTTTGTTAGGGAACAAATACGTATAATGGATATTGCCAAAGCTGTATTTTTGTTTGATCAAAACAAAAATGAAAGCCCTGACGTTTTTGAAGCGGTTGGATAAAAAATTAAAAATTTAAATAAAGAGGTGCAAATCTTATGCAAAATATTATTAAACCTCAAAATGTTATTTTAGTAAAACCTTTAGTAGAAGGCAATTCTTTTAAGAGCGTTGTAATAGATGTTAGAGAAAAAGTCCTTGTCATAAAGATTCCTAAGAATGTAAACGGAAATAGCTTCTTTGAAGATGATCAGATTATAATAGGTTGCACCGAAGGAGAAATGATTAATATATTCGAATGCAGTATTATGAATATAAATCCTTATAAGATGTTGCTTGAACTAAAAATAAATAAGCTTAGACAGAGTGAAGAAAAAAGAGCAACCGAAAGATTTATCGTATCATTATATGCTGACGTAAAAATCAAGGATAAAGTAACGTTAGGTATTGTTAAAGATATTAGTCTAGAAGGTCTATATTTTGATACCAAGGCTGATTTAAAATTAAAGCAAATCGCTGAAATAAAAATATATCTAGAAGACGAGCCGATTTATATGAATATACAGGTTATTCGAAAAATTGAAAGCAGTGATTTATTTGAGTACGGTGCAATTATTGTATTTGAAAATAATATATTATTAGAAAATCAAATTGGCAGATTTATAAAAAAATTGGAGTCTGATCAGAGAACATTTATTAATGAAATGATTACCGGAATTTAATATAATATCTTCAAAATTATAATAACCATTCATTGGAGGACAAAAAAATGATAGCAAATAGTCATTCTCAAATAAGAAAAATCACATTAAATTGCCTTGGTAGTGCTGAATTTAAAGAAGATTATAACTTAAAATATCCATATATAACAGGTTCTATGTATAGGGGCGTTGCATCTAAAGAGATCGTTGTTAAAATCGGGAAATTAGGAGGACTTGGTTTTTTAGGCACTGGAGGCTTAAGTATAAACCAAATTGAAGAGTCTATAAAGTATATAAAAAGTGAGTTGCCAAATGGTGAACCATTTGGCTTAAATTTGCTTAGGAATTTAGTTAATCCCCAAATGGAAGAAGAGACAGTTGATCTATTCTTTAAACATGGTATAACAATACTTGAGGCATCAGCATTTATAGATGTGACTCCAGCACTCGTAAGATATAGGTTAAAAGGATTGAAAAAAGATGCTGAAGGTAATATATGTATACAAAACAGGGTGATTGCAAAGATCTCAAGGCCTGAGGTGGCAGAAATTTTCTTAAGTCCAGCCCCCGAACGTATATTAAAAATACTACTAGCAGAGAATAGAATAACAGAAGAAGAAGCCAATATGTCAAAATCATTTCCTATGGCAGATGACATAACAGTTGAAGCTGATTCCGGAGGTCATACAGATCAGGGTGTTGCCTATGTTCTCATGCCATCAATAATAAAATTAAGAGATATAATGTTAGAAAAATATAACTATTCAAAAAAAATAAGGATCGGAGCTGCTGGTGGTATAGGAACACCAGCAGCTGCAGCCGCCGCATTTATGTTAGGTGCTGATTATATTCTCACGGGTTCGATTAATCAGTGTACTGTTGAAGCTGGTACAAGTGATGTGGTAAAAGATCTTCTACAGGAAATAAATGTTCAGGATACAGAGTATGCTCCTGCCGGAGATATGTTTGAGATTGGTGCAAAAGTTCAAGTTTTAAAAAAAGGTCTATTCTTTCCCTGCAAGAGCAAATAAATTATATGAACTATATCAAAGATACAATTCAATAGAAGAAATTGATGAAAAAACAAAAACCCAGATTCAAGAAAAGTATTTTCATAAAAGTTTTGAAGATGTATATAAGGATATCAAAGAATTCTCTCCTCAAGAAATCGCAAAAGCGGAGGCTAGCCCTAAGCATAAGATGGCACTAATATTCAGATGGTATTTTGGATATTCTACAAGGCTAGCCCTGAGTGGAGATGATAAGTTCAAAGTTGATTTTCAAGTCCATTGCGGACCATCCTTAGGAGCATTTAATCAGTGGGTCAAAGGAACAGAATTAGAAAACTGGAGGATGCGTCATGTTGACGAAATCGCGATAAAATTGCTTGAAGGTACAACTGAGTTTTTAAATGAAAGATTTGAAACCTTATCAGGAGGAGCAAGATGACTAAGAAAATCGTTTTTATGTTTTCTGGGCAGGGTTCCCAATACTATCAGATGGGCAAGGAGTTGTATCTTAGTAATGATATTTTTAAAAAATATATGAAAGAGCTAGATATCATTTCCGCAAAGTATATAGGGAACTCGATAATAGATGAAATCTATAATCCTGAGAAGAAAAAATCAGATACTTTTGACAGGTTGCTGTATACACATCCTGCCATTTTCATGCTTGAATATTCATTAACAAAAACACTATTTGATATGGATATAATTCCCGATTACGTTTTAGGTGCTAGCTTAGGAGAGTTTGTGTCTGCTGCAATTGCCAAAACGCTAAGTGTTGAAGATGCTTTAGAATCAGTTATCAAGCAGGCTCAAGTCATTGAACAAAACTGTGAAGAGTCCAGTATGATTGCAATATTGTCAGGAACAGACTTGTACTACGATGAGCCCAAAATAAGAGAATGTGCTGAAATAGGATCGGTTAATTATAATTCACATTTTATAATTGTTACAAAAAATCAAAACACAAATGAGATTATAAAGATTTTAAGACAAAGAGATATACTATACCAAGTTCTGCCAGTAAGATATGGGTTCCATTCGAATCTGATAAATAGTGCTGAGCCAGATTACTTGGATTATTTAGCTAGATTACATATAAATAATCCAAAATTAAGAACAATCTCATGTTTAAACGGAACCAAGATCGAAGATTTACAACAAAATTATTTTTGGGAAGTGGTAAATAAACCAATAAAATTCAAAGAAGCAATAAAACACCTTGAGGGCATTAGTAGTTCAAATTATTATATAGACCTAGGTCCAAGCGGAACCTTATCAAATTTTGCGAAAAGAAACATTGAAAAAAGTTCTGAATCAAAATGTTATTCAATAGTAACGCCTTTTGATAATGATGAAAAAAATATTTATTCAATTAAAAATATTATATCATGCAATATCTAATTACAAGGAGTGATCATTCTATGACAAAAAATGATTTATTCGAAATAATCAAAAGTAATGTTGTAAGTATTATACCTGATATACCAAGAGACAAGATACAAATTGATAAAAGCCTTACAGAGCTAGGAGCTAATTCAATTGATAGAATGGAGATAGTAATTAAAACATTGGAGGATTTAAAATTAAAAATTCCATTAGTAGAACTGGGAAAAGTAAGCAACCTACAAGGACTGGTAACTTTATTATATGAAAAAATATTATCAGCATGATAATGCAACTAATAGGTGTGTTGTTACAGGTATGGGAATAGTAAGCTCAGTTGGAACTACGATTTCAGAGTTTACAGAGTCACTTAGATCTGGTAAATGTGGAATTAACTATATTACTGAGTCTGATAATCCTTGCACTCCAAATCTGGGAGCATTAATCAGGGATTTTTCTTTTGAAGAGTATTTAAAAAAATATTCTTTAACAAAGATCGAAAATATTGCCAAAAGAGCCCTAAAGTGTTCTCGAAGATCAAATCTACCAATCCAAGCTTCAATAATAGCTACTTTAGAGGCTTGGCAAAGATCAGAAATTGTATCAAGCAACATAACACCTGATAGAATAGGAATTATTGTCACAGGTAACAATCTTACACAAAACATTCAATTTAATATGTACCCCAAATTTAAAGAATCGCCTGAATATATTTCCCCAACATATGCACTTCAATATTTGGATACAGATCATGTCGGAACGTTAAGTGAAATATTTAATATCCATGGAGAAGGATTTACTATAGGTGGAGCATCAGCAAGCGGAAACGTTGGAATAATTAAAGGATATCAATCAATAAAATCCAGGTCTTTAGATATTTGTATAATCGTTGGAGCTATGGCCGATTTATCTCCTATAGAGTTGCAAGGGTTTTACAATATTGGAGCAATGGGCGGTAAAAAGTTCAGATATTACCCTAAAAAGGCTTGCCGCCCCTTTGACAATGATCATGAAGGGTTTATCTTCGGACAAGCTAGTGCATGCCTTATTTTAGAATCTATCGAATCTGCAAAGAATCGAAAAGCTCCAATGTTAGCAGAAATTTTAGGTGGCACAATTATTTTGGATGGAAATCATCTTTCAAATCCTAGCATTGATAGCGAATCAAGGGTTATGGAGCTTAGCTTGAATTATTCTAAAATCAGTCCAGACAGTATAGACTATATTAATACACATGGATCATCATCTCCAATAGGCGACGAAACTGAACTTCATGCTATTAAAAATATATTTAAAGAAAATTTGTCAAATATATGGATTAATTCAACCAAGTGTATAACTGGTCATTGCCTTTATTCTGCAGGTGTTGTAGAGACAATAAGTGGTATAATACAAATGACTGAAGGCTTTATTCACCCTAATATTAATTTAGATAATGCTATCGACAAGCAATTTAGATTTTCCGGTAAAAAGTCCATTAATGAAAATATAAATACATTTATGAGTAATTCTTTCGGATTTGGAGGAATAAACACTAGCATAATCTTAAAAAGAACAGGAGATGACAATTATGGATGTAGGGATTGAGGCAATAAATTTTTATGGAGGGCCTTGCTGTATCGATGTTAAGACCATCTTCGAGCACAGAGGTCTTGACATGCAGAGATTTTCAAATCTAATGATGGATAAAAGAGCTGTGGGATTACCCTGTGAGGACGCCATTACTGACTCAGTAAATGCTGCAAAACCCATTATTGATATGTTGACTCAAAAAGAAAAAGATAGAATTGAGCTTGTTATTACTGGAAGTGAATCTGCTATAGATGTAGGCAAATCACTTAGTACTTACATTCATGATTATTTGGGACTAAATAGGAAGTGCAGAATATTTGAATTGAAACAATGTTGCTATTCAGGAACAGCAGCATTACAAATGGCTAGTTGCTTCATTGCATCCCAAGCATCACCTGGAGCAAAAGCGCTTGTTTTAGCATCAGATTCTTTGCCAAATTTAAAAAATAGTTTTGCTGAGCCTTCAACTGGAGTTGGAGGAATAGCTATGCTAATCAGTGATAAACCATACATTTTTGAACTCGATTTTGGTGCCAATGGATATTATGGATATGAAGTTATGGATTTTGTAAGACCAACACCTATAATTATAGAAGGCAATACTGATCTGACACTTCTTTCATATCTTGATTGTGTTGAAAACTCATTTAAGGTATATGAAGAAAAAGTAGAAGGTGTTGATTACCATACAACCTTCGATTATCTTGCATTTCATACTCCATTTGCAGGCATGGTAAAAGGAGCGCATAGGAAAATTATGAGATCCCGCTATCCAAATTTTACCCCCAATCAAATTGAAGATGATTTTAACAAAAGAGTACAGCCTTCACTATCATATTGCACACAAGTAGGGAACATTGCCGGAGGTTCACTATATCTTGCTTTGTGTGGAATACTTGAACATGCAGTAATAGATGACTCAAAACGAGTAGGCTTATTTTCTTATGGTTCAGGATGTGCTTCAGAATTTTATAGTGGATTAGTCACTCCAACATCAAAAGCATTATTTGCTAAAATGAAGTCACAACAAAAACTGGATGAAAGATACAATTTAAACATGCAAGAATATGATACATTACTAGATTTATATTCTGAGTGGATAATACCAGAAAAGTATAAAGAGGTTGATATGACAGAATTCCAAGGCATTTATAAGCATTCTATCGAAGGGAAAGGTCTATTAGTATTGAAGAAAATCGATAACTATCATAGAGAATATATTTGGAGCTAAGGCATGATTAAGGAGGATTTATGAATAATTATGATACTATTCTATTAAAAGAATCTGATAATATAATAACAATAACTATAAACCGTTCTCGAAACAGAAATAGTATTAATAATACCTTTGTAAAAGAATTATTAGAAGTGCTTGAAGAAATTAGGAATAATCCCATTGTTAAAATTGTAGTAATAGAAGGCCAAGACAGTTACTTTTGCACAGGAATGGATTTTGAGGAACTTACTACAAATGAATCTAATAAAGATATACATAAACAGTTTACTGAAACTTATATGAAAATTCTTAATACGTTTTCTTTATATCCAAAAATAATTATATCAATAGTTGATGGACAAGTTATAGCAGGTGGAGTAGGAATAGCAGCTGCAAGCGATTTAGTAATTGCAACACCTAGATCTGAGTTTTCTCTACCAGAAGCCCTATGGGGATTATTACCATCAATGGTAATTCCATACCTTATAAGAAGAACAGGGTTTCAAAAAGCTTACCGTATGACACTTACGACACAAGCAATTTCTGCCAAAGTTGCTTTAGAGATAAACTTGATTGATGAATTAACCGATAAACCTGATGAAAGCATAAGACGTTTAGCTTTAAGAATAGGAAGAATAGATGAAGAAACAATAATAAATATGAAAGCTTATTTTGGGAAAATGTGGATTATTAATGAAGAGATTGCGAAAATAGCCATTGCAGAAACAACTAGGCTTTTATCAGAAAATAAAGTTAGAGATAATATAACCAACTTTGTAAAATACAAGAAATTCCCATGGGAGAAGCAATAGATGATTAATGAGATAGATTTGCCATATGAGGTATATAAATTTAAATTAAAAGGGATATTTAACATTATTGTCAACTACTCATATGTCATATTGGATAAGTTTACTAAAAATGCAGTAGTTGTAGATCCCGCTTGGGATCTACAACAAATCATAGAATTATTGAATAATCATAAAATGAAATTAAAAGCAGTTTTGCTAACTCACCATCATTTCGACCATACGAATCTCGTTGATAAGTTCATAGATTTGTTTGGTGCTCAAGTATTTATGTCTAAACAAGAATCTTCATTCTACAATTTTAATTGCAGCAATTTGATAACCGTAGATGATTTGGATGTAATTGAACTTGGAGAAACAAAAATATCCTGTTTAGTTACTCCTGGACACACTGCTGGTGGTACTTGTTATCTCATAGAAGATAGCTTATTTACAGGAGATACTATTTTTATAGAAGGATGCGGTATGTGCACTGAAGAAGGCGGAAGTGCTAGTCAGATGTTTGACAGTATTCAGAGAATCAAGGGAACTATAAGCCATGAAGCCAAGATTTATCCAGGACATTCTTACGGAAAAGAACCAGGACAAACTTTAGAGTATTTAATGCAAGAAAATATATATTTCCATTTTAATGAAAGAGAGTTATTTATAAAATTTAGAATGCGTGAAAATCAGAAAGGTATTATTTAACTTCAAATAAATAAAATATAGCCGAAAAATAGGATAGCGATAAAAAGGGCTTTTGT